>JBILUY010000047.1:0-15114 GCA_044370735.1 Crocinitomicaceae bacterium
AAAGTAGGAGGAAAAATCATTTTTGAAGCCTTTAGTAAAAACCATTTGAAATATGTACAATTAAATCCAAAGGTAGGTGGCCCGAAGGAATTATCTATGTTGTTTTCGAAAGAAGAATTACTCGAAGCCTTTCCGAATGTGAAATGGGAATTTCTTACAGAAGAAGAGGTAACCCTTGAAGAAGGTGCATTTCATCAAGGGGTTGGAATGGTGATAAGAGGAGTGGGCAAGGTTTGATTTGTAACCTTGTTTTTGGTGATCAATTATTTTTAATATAGTTTAAATTATTGTGTTATCACAAATGATTCTCCAATTGATGATATTGTATTTTTAAATAATAGAATTGATATACCAGTATTAAAGTTTTCGTTCAGTTCTAATGTGTCTCCAGATATTCTAAAACTTTTATAAAGTTTTCCGTCCAAATCAAGAATGTCTAACACAGTATAATCATTTCGGTGAAGGCTAAATTGTATCGTTTTATCAGTGGAAAGATTTCGAAAATTAAAGGTGCTTTTAATTGTATTGTCACTGATGTTTAAAGATTTAGATTTGTTTAAATAGATTGCGATTTCATTTTGAATGTTTGAAGAAGCAATGATGTCATTATCTCCATCATTATCTATATCAATAATACTGACACAATCAGCACCTTTAAAAGTAGTGTCTATTTTGTGTTCTTTAAATTGTTGATTACTAAAATCTTGTTCTAGCCATAAAATTTCATTACTTTCTTTTGCAGCTAATATAATATCTAAATGAGTGTCATTATTTAAATCTTTTAATTCTATATATCTACCTCTTTTGATATTTACAGGTAAACTATATTCTGTGAAATTTAGCTCACCGTCATTTTTAAACCAACTAGCTTTATTGTTTACACTAACAGCAACTAGATCTACTACACCATTTTCATCGATATCACCGCAACTTGCCCAAGACACTCCGTCAAAATCAGCAATTTTTTTTCTTTCCGAAAAAGTTTGATTTCCTTGGTTTAACCAATATGAGATTAACCCATCACCCATTGCAGTTCCAATCACATCTTTTTTTCCATCATTATTTATATCATAAGCTAAAACAGATAAGGGTTGTTTAAACTGATTGTCTAAAATAATTTTAGTGTATTCGTTTGCTGTTTCTTTGAAATACACAACAATTGAATTATCATATAATCCAGCTCCAACTACATCGATATCATTATCTTGATCAATATCAACAGGCCACACATCATGAACTCCAATAAGGTTTGTTGAAATGGTTATTTCAACGAAATTTAAATTTCCTATATTTTCAAACCAACTCACTTTGTTCTTTTTCAACGCACAACTTAGTATGTCCAAATCTCCATCTAAATCCATATCAACAATATGAACAGTTTCAGCACCGTCATACCCTGTTGTTAAGTTATGTTTTTCATAAATACCATTTTCTTTATTTTCCAACCAATCTACTAATCCATCATCGTAGGCTGAACAAACGATATCCAAATCGCCATCATTATCTAAATCACCATAGTCGACATGGGTAGCTCCTTTATAATTTTCAAGCAGAATTTTCTTTTCAAAAAGTATTTGACCATTACAGCTTAATGTTATAATTGAGATAAAAAGAATTAATAAGACATTTAACTTCATAATTGTTTAATTAAAAATTTAACAAAAGGTTTTTAGAAACAGTTAAAATTAGTTCGATTTTACTTAAAACTCAAAAAAGATTAAATTAAATCAGCATTAGAATTAATATATTTTATTTCAGTGTTTTTAAAAATTGACTTGCAGTTAGTACTGGAATACTTGATTGACTGAAATCTTTTAAATTTCTGGTTATAATTATATTTTGTTTGTTTTTTATAGCAGTGTAATATTGAAGGCAATCTTCGAAATCATTAAATTTTTCATCGTTTAGTGCTAATTCAACAATTTTATCATCTAATGATAAGATAGAAACTAGTATTCTAATTTTTCTTAAAACAGTTTTTGCTTTTATAGAGCCTATTTGTTTTGTTAAAATATAATGTGTGTTTGCTATTGATAGAGAAGAAATCGAAAGTTGAATATTATTTTGTTCGGCTAATGTAAATAGCTCTGCTGTTTCTTTATAAAATGGTTCTCTTTTTGACAGTAAATCAATCAAGATATTTGTGTCTATGAATATTTTTTTATTTGTACTTTTCATCAAGATAGTTTCTATATTCGTTTTTGTCGTCAAAATCATTTGGTACTTGTATAACTCCACTGATACTTTCAACTAGTTCAGATATCTTTATTTCGTTTGAATTATCGTTAGTTTCTGTTAAGGAATTGAAATAACTCTCAATCATTTTAGAAAGACTAATCTTGTGATTACGTGCATATATTTTTGCTCGTTCGATGACATCTTCATCCATTCTTAATGTTAGTTTTGTTTCCATCTTAAATAATTTATACGTATAAATATAATTAAAAAGCACGTCAAACACAAGGGGGTGGTTAAAAATATTTTAATATTGATACGTATGAATTTTCACCCTCTCAATCTCCCCTCATAGGGAGAAGCTGATTTCGCTTCGAGATTAGAATTATCTATCTTTCAAAAGCCCTTCAATCAATTCCGTAATTCGTTCAATTTTTGTTTCGAGTTTTTTTGCTTGGTTGATGAAATCTATCGCTTGTTTTTGTTGTCCTTGTGAAAGTTGTTGGAATTTTTCAAATGCGAGAGGTTCGTCTTTCAGACAAGCTAGTAATTCTTCCGGAATGATTGGAGCACTTTCGTCGAGGTAGATTTTTACACGGACATACGAACCGGCTTCTTTTTTGAGTTTTTTACGAATTTCAGCTTTAACAGGTAGGAAGAGTGTTCCATTTCCCATTGGCATTAGTTTGTATTGTTTTAATTCGTAAGTATCGATAAATCCTGAAATTTGTACCCATCCAAAAGGATTTTCTTTGTTTTGTGCTATTTCAGGAATGGATGCATAAGTCCAGCCACCTTTTCCTGTGAATTTTTCAAGTAAATAATCATTGTCGACTAACCAAGTCGGAAGTGTATTATTGCTCGGTATATCCTTTTTCATTTTTCCAATCTCGTTGTTCTTCTTTAGTTAAGAAGGTCCACGCAACCATACGACTTGTTTTGTTTCCTTGTCCCATTGGTGTTGTAATCACTTCGATGGCATTTGCTTTTTCAAGACTTTTGTAAATGCTTTTTAAATTGGATTGCTTTGAAACTAGGGTCGTAAACCAAAAACAAGTTTTACTAAATTTTCGACTTTCGTAAATCATTTTACCGATAAAACGTTCTTCTCCACCATCACACCACAATTCGTTGTGTTGTCCACCGAAATTTAATGTAGGTGTTGTGATTTTCGTTTTTTGTAAGTTACTTTCTTTTCTAATCGATGCTTGTTCAGCTTCTTTTGCCGAAGCGTGAAAAGGTGGATTACACAAAGTAACATCTATTTTATCCTCTGGTTTTAACAGATTATAAAAAATATCTTTCGGGAAATCTTGTTTACGAAGTGTGATATTAGCTTTTAAACTTGGGTTGTTATCGATGATGGTTTGTGCATTTTGAAGCGCTTCATCATTGATATCAGAACCGATAAATTGCCATTGATATTCGGTATTTCCCAAAATAGGGTAGATACAGTTGGCTCCCACGCCGATATCGAGACAGGTGATTTTATTTCCAGTTGGAATTTTACCATAATTCTGTCTGCATAATAAATCGGCAATATGGTGGATGTAATCTGCTCTTCCTGGTATTGGTGGACACAGAAAATTATCCGGAATATCCCAAAAATCAATGTGGTAATACGATTTGAGTAAGGCCTTATTCAGTGTTTTTACAGCTGTTGGATTAGCAAAATCAATGGTGTCGTCTCCTTTAAAACTTTTTATTACAAAGGGAATTAGTTCTGGGTTTTCAGTTGTAAGTAAATGAAAATCGTAACGTTCTTTGTGTTTGTTTCTAGGATGTAATTTCGGTTTTACAACGGGAATTTGCTTCTTTTTTGACATTCTTACTCGATGATTATGTTGTATTTGCTTAACAATCCTTCTAATCCATCACGGGTAAAACGAGCTTTTTTCAATTCGTTTACTTCTGGATTGATAGAGAAATGTTTTGCAGTACGGAAATCTACTTCTTTTAGAATGGTACGGTAGAAAACGCTATCTAATAAACTGCAATCGTCGAATACAGATTGAGAAAGGTCACTTTCACTGAAATCAACTTCCTTTAAACTACAATTTGTAAAAGCCGTTTTTTGCATTTTCTTTTGGTAGAATGAGCTGAAATCCAAGATGCAGTCTTTGAAAGAAACTGAAAATAAGAAATCTGAACACGCGTGAAAATGCACTCCTAAAATTTTACATTCAACAAAACTGGTTTCGTTTAATTGCGATGCATTGATGTTCGTTGATGAAAAATTACATCGAATAAAACGACAATTCGTGAATTTGCAGGAAATGAATGCAGTAGAGGTAAAATCTACTTCTTCAAACTCACAATTATCAAAGGTCAAACTTTTAAAAGTTTGGTCTACAAACGATAATTTTTCAAAGGTTAAGTCTTCGTTAAGCGGTTTGAACTTTGTTTCCATAGCGCAAAGGTATCAAAAAAAAGACGCTCTTGAAAGAATAACTAACCTTCTAACCATTTTTTAAAATCACTCACGCGCTCTCTGCTCACAATGGCTTGCTCATCATTTAAAGCGGAATGATTTATTTTCAAACGACTATTAAAATGGGTGCTGATGTTGGTTGCACTTTCCATTGATAATAAGACTTTTCGGTTGATTCGGAAGAATAAACTTGGATTTAAAACGCTTTCTAATTGTTCTAATGTAAAATCAACAGGATGCTCTTTCCCTTGGTGTGTAACTAAAAACACCACATTTTGCTCTGATTTGAAACACGTAATTTCTTTGGTTGCAATGGGTAGTAATAAATCTGCTTTTTTAACAATGAAACGTTCTTTGTATTGAATGGGGTGAAGTTCGTGAAACGTAGAAAGCAATTCTTTGGATATGGAAAATTGACTTGTGTTGTATTTTTTGAATTTCTGAATTGCGTGAATAAGTTCTTCTTTGTCAATTGGTTTTAGTAAATAATCCAAACTATTCAATTTGAATGCTTGAATGGCGTAATGGTCATAAGCCGTTGTGAAAATGATGGGGATTTCCGTTTTGACTTCAGAAAAAATATCAAAACACAAGCCGTCTCCTAAATGAATATCGGCAAAAATGAGGTCAATCGCAGGTTTTCCGTTTAAGAACTGAATAGCAGACTTTACCGAGGGTAATTTTTCCACTACGGTGATAGCTTCTCCACTTTTTAAAAGTAAATCTTCTAAATAACGAGCGTTCAGTGGTTCGTCTTCTATAATGATCACTTTCATACGAATTAGATTAACGGAATTTTAACCGTGAAAATACTATTTTCCGGGTTGATAATCATTGGTTTTGAAGTAAAAAACGCAATCTGTTTTGACATATTTTCCAATCCTGTTTTTGAGCCTTGTTCAGGTGTTCTTCGTTCAATGATTTTATTTTTCACAACGATATAATCTTCATTTTCATTGGTTAAAGAGATGTGTAACGGATGTTCCAACGAAATTTCATTGTGTTTGATTGCGTTTTCAAGTAAGATTTGCAAGGCCAAAGGTGGTAGCTTTTTGTTTTTCAAACTCTCATCTACATTTATTTCAACCTCAAAAGCTTCTTCGTATCTGATTTTCAATAAAAAAATGTATGATTGAATGAATTTCAATTCTGTTTCTAGAGCGGTTAATTCATTGTCTTTATTATCAAGTAAATAGCGGTATACTTTTGAAAGTTGACTAACAAATTGTGTTGCTTTTTCTGGGTTTAGTTGGATTAATGAGGTCAACACACTTAAATTATTAAATAAAAAGTGTGGATTTACCTGATTTTTAAGGTTGTTCAAAGCTGATTGCGCTACAGCCGTTTTGTGTTCCTCTAATTCAATCAAGGATTTTTTCCATTTTCCAAAAAAGTCAGCACTTATGTAAATTGATAAAATGATGATAGAGGTGAAAAGTCCGATTATAACGGACGGTATCATAAAATTGGCCTGTTTTTCTTTGGGAATGTTACAGATGTAGGTGTTAAAAAAGACCAACGAGAAATAAATGATAATTACTGTGTAAAAACTCGTGCTAATTAATTGTACTAGAATGCGTTTTGAGGTATGATTTTCCCAAGGTAATTTTTTATTCAAAAACTCATCAAGAATTAAACAACCTTCCCAAACTAAACTTGTGATGATGATACAGGTAATTAAATTGTATAAATCGTTTGTGTTTTCGGCAGGTTTAGAAATGACATTGTGTAGGAACAAAAATATTCCTACACCAGTCAATATCATCCATAAAAAACGCCATTTGCTGTTGCGCATAGAGTGGTGTTAATTGAGTTAAAACTGTATTTTGTAAACAAAGTTAGGAAACAAACCTATCTGATAAGCAGTGTTTATTGATTTGTATATTGGATTGTATCTCAAAGCAAAAACATTTTGATGATTTGTAATGTTTTGAATATCAAAGAACCAAGATTGAGACATTTTTACTTTTTTATGGTTTAGTACAAATCCAATTTTAGCATCCATACGGAAGAAATCCGAAATACGTTCAGTATAAGCATATTCTCTTCCTTTTTCAACTTGTTTTCCTGCTGGGTTGGATGCGTCTAGATCTACAGGTGTGTAATATCTTCCTCCTGCTTGAGTAAGTTTAAAGTCTATCGTAATTCGATTTTGTTTGTCTTTTCCTACTAAAAACTCTTTCCCAATCAAAACATTATACACATACTTACCATTGAAACCAGTATTTCGTTCCACTTTATCCATACCTGTATATTTTGATTCGTAAATCGAACCGGTTAACAAGGCATAATACCCTTTACTGAAAAATTTCTCAATTGTTAATTCAGCACCGTAGTTTTCACCTGTTCCTTGATTAACCAAAAAAGGCATTTCATTAGGGTTGAAATTCGCACCTGCATTTAGAATAGAATAAGCACTGTCTGCGCTACTCACAGGTACATTAAACAAATGTTGGTAATATACTTCGGTTTTAATTCTCCAATCTTTCACTGGATTGTAATCATAACCAATCACATAGTGCAAACTTTTGGTAAAATCTAGGTTTTTGTTTGATTGTAAATAAGAACCGTCATTTAATTGCGTTCTGTAAAAATAAACGTCAGTGGGTTGCATTTGACTATGTTGACCAAAACCTAAATTTAAACTTCCTTTTTCGTTTACTTGAATTTTTAATCCCACACGAGGTTCTAATACTTTGGTATTGTTTAAAGTAAGGTGTTGATAATGTAAACCAGCATTTAAAGTTACACGGTCAGAAAAGCTATATTTTGCGTGAGCATATCCTTGAATAAGGGATGTTAAATCGTTAAAGTTCCAGATTTCAACCCAAGTTGGAGTAAAGGTTCTATTTCGATAGGTTAGATTTAAATGTAATAATTCTTCAAGCACACCAATTTTCAAGAAAAGTTTAGAATTTACTTTATGGTTATACGATGTGTTGATAGAATAACGGAGTTGATTTGTTTGATTTTCAATTACTCGTGTTACTTCATTCGTTTGTTTGTTGATGGTATCTTCATCATAATCTGAACCTGATAAAGTGGCTCCTATAATGGTTCTAAAATACGCTTTGTCATTAACACGGATAAAATGATTTAATCCAACCAATCCCACACGACTTTTGAAATAACTATCTCTATTTGGATAAGCAAATAAATCAGTTGTATCTACTTTGTTGTGGTCAAAAACGATGTGAGAAACACCACCTAATCCAAAGAGTACGAATTTCCCGTATTTTGTTTGACCTGAACTAATTTTGAATGAGATATCTTGGTAAAATGGAGTTGCAGCTGTTCCGATAGGAATACCAATTTTTTGAGCTACTCCGGTGAATGCATAGCGATAAGCAACCAAATAGGAAGATCCTTTTTCTTTGTTGATTGGTCCTTCAGTCATCGCTTCAATTCCTGTCAAGGCACCAATTTGAAAAGTATGTTCTCGTTTATCTGCATTTCCTTTTCTAAATCCTAAATCAAATACGCCTGCATTAGCATTTCCGTATTCTGATGGAAAAGCAGAGGTGAAGAAATCAGAGTTTTTTAACATATTTGTATTCAATGCACTTACAGGTCCGCCAGTTGTTCCAATGGTCGAAAAGTGGTTTGGATTGGGAATGTTTAATCCTTCAATTCTCCATAAAACTCCTGTTGGTGAATTACCACGTATAACAATGTCGTTACGAGCGTCATTCGGTGAACTTACCCCGGCAAAATTGGCAGCCATACGGGAAGGGTCAGAACGTCCTCCTGCAAAACGGTTTACTTCTTCAGTCGAAAATGAACGTGCACTTACTGTTGTCAATTCATTGATTGGATCTTGTTTTTTTGTACCGCTAATTACGATTTGTTTTAACGTTTTTACGTTTTCTTCCATTGTGATATCTACCACTACTTCTTTTCCAGCGGTAACGATAATATTGGGTACGTTTGCTTGTTTGTATCCAATGAATTTCGCAATCAACTCATAACGACCAGGAGTTAAGTGTTCAAACTTGAAATTTCCTTGGGCATCTGTCAATGTACGAATGGTAGTGTCTGGCAATTGTAAAAATACAGCAGCACTTGCTAATGGTGTTTGTGATTGTTTATCAGTCACTGTTCCTTTCAGTGCTTGACCGTCGTTTTGAGCTATACTTGTGGTACTCAAAAATAAAAACGATGCGATTAAATAAAAATACTTCATTTTGATAATCTTGTTATTTACTGTCAAAAGTAGGATTTCAAATTGATTTCTATTTTAATATGTTGGTGAGTTGTAAAAAATGAGGGGTGAGTTGTAAATAAGGGTGAATGTTTGATGATTAATGTTTAATGATTAAATTTGAAACGTATCGAAAAATGGAAAGTGTTCGTTAAAAACGTTTGAATATGAAGAAAATTATTTGTGGTGTACAACAGATGGGGATTGGGGTTCCAAATGTGGAAGCTATTTGGGCTTGGTATAGAACAATGTTTGGAACGGATATAAAAGTATTTGAAGAGGCAGCTCCTGCACCATTAATGACAAAATATACTGGAGGAGTTGTGCAAGACAGAACTGCAACTTTGGCTTTGAGTTTAGAAGGTGGTGGTGGATTTGAAATTTGGCAATATACTTCACGTAATACTGAAAAAGCAACTTTCGAAATCCAATTAGGAGATTATGGGTTGTATGCGTGTAAAATAAAATCGAAAGATGTACAAGCTACTTTTGACTATATGAAAAACAAAGGAGCCAACCTTTTGAGTGATGTTGTAAAAACACCAGAAGGGAAAAAACATTTTTTCGTACAAGATCCAAATGGAAATATTTTTGAAATCGTTGAAGGTTTAAGTTGGTATATCAATACAGGGTTTGAAGGAAAGACAGGAGGTGTGGCTGGTTCTGTTATTGGAGTTAGTGACATTAATCGTTCGTTAGATTTATACCAAAATGTTTTAGGGTATACAACTGTAGTGTATGATGTAACTGAAACTTCTTCGGCATATCAAAATCTTCCTGGAGGAAAAGGAACGTTTAGAAGGGTGCTTTTAAGACACCCTGAAGCAAGAAAAGGACCTTTTGCTCAAATGTTAGGGGCATCCGAAATAGAGTTAGTGCAGTCTATAGATAGAACGGATTGTCGTAAAATCTTCGAAAATCGTTTTTGGGGAGATTGGGGTTTTATTCATTTGTGTTTTGATGTTCAAGGAATGAACGCATTAAAGCAAGAATGTGAAGCTGCAGGATATCCGTTCACGGTAGATACAGGAGATACGTTTGATATGGGAGAAGCAGGTGGAAGATTTAGTTATATTGAAGATTCCGATGGTACTTTGATCGAATTTGTCGAAACACACAAAGTTCCCTTAATCAAAAAAATTGGATGGTATATCCATTTGAAAAATCGTAATCCAGAGAAACATTTACCAAAATGGATGTTAAGTTTTATGCGTTTTAGTAGATATAAAGGATGATAAAAAATAATTGGTTGTGGAGCATTTCAGTTCTGTTAATGTTCTTTTTTGTAGCGTGTTCAGAAGAAATTGATCTTTCTCCAGATGGTAAAGAAACAGCTGTCGTATATGCGTTGTTGGACCAAACAGATTCTATTCATTATGTGCGAATTAATCGTGCATTTTATGGAGGGACAAATGCTTTAGAGATTGCACAAATTCCAGACTCGAGTTATTTCAAACAAGTAGATGCTTTTGTGTATGAAGTCGCAAATGGAGATACGTTACGATCTTGGAAATTAAGAGATACATTGGTTTCAAATAAAGATACGAATGGCGTTTTCTTTGCGCCGCAACAAAAATTGTATTATTTCAAAACGGAAAAACAAAGTCCTTTATTAGCTTTGAATGGGTATACCTATCATTTAAATGTTTCGATAGATAAAAATAGATTTAAGGTAAATGGAAACACTTCCTTGATCAGAAATGCAAAATTGGGTAATCCAGCATCTGAAGGTAGTTCGTTTTCATTTGCTTCCACAAATATTGCTCAATATGGATACTATACCACTTCGGTGAATTTATCTCCAGGAACTGCATCTGCAATGAATGTTTCACTAGATATCTATATCAAAGAATTTATTGGTGCTGACTTTTCAATAAAGAAAATAAATTGGGACTTAGGAAAAACATATAGTTCAACCGGAGTAGCTAATGCAGTAGGTGCTGCAGGAGAAAGTTTTTATAAAAAAATAGCAGCATATTGTACAGATAATAATGTTACCAAAAGACAATTACATCGAATTGATATTAATGTGATGTTTTGTTCATCAGAATTTGTTGAATATCAGAATAGTTTAATACCTTCTTCTTCCGTAGCACAATCTAAAAAAGAGTATACAAATTTAGCTGTTTCGAACGGTATGCGTATTAAAGGAATTTTTGCTGCTAGAAACAATATTATTGTTCAAAAAACGCCTTTTAAACAATATGCTCCAAGCTTTTATTACCGTGCCATTGATCAATCTTCAATGAAAGAATTGTGCCAGGGTCAACATACAGGAACTTTAAAATTTTGCTCTGATGTACCAAGCGATTCAAAAGAAAGTTATTATTGTAACTAAATCCAATGTCAGAGAGAAAAACCCTTTTCGCAGATGTAATTCTGCCTATTGCAGTTCGTAATGAATTTACCTACAGAATACCATTTGATTTAAATGAGTTGGTACAAGTTGGTATGCGTGTCGTAGTTCCGTTTGGGAAGGGGAAATTATATACGGCAATAGTTACAAAAGTTCACGAAGAGATTCCTTCTGGCTACCAATCAAAATACATAGAACACGTTCTTGATGATAGCCCCATTTCAACCAAAAATCAATATCGTTTTTGGAAATGGATTTCGGAATATTATATGGCGCCCATTGGGGATGTATTAAATGCTGCCTTACCTACCAATTTTAAATTAGCTTCAGAAACAAAAATTGTATTACATCCTGACTTTAATATTTCAAAACAATTACAAAATGAGCGTTTTACTCAAATTGTTGAAGCTTTAGAAATACAAGAATCACTTGATTTAAAACAGATATCTGAAATTGTTGGAATTAAAACAATACAACCGATTATCAAACAAATGATGGATCAACGTATTGTGATTTCAATGGAAGAGGTAAATGAAAAATTTACCCCAAAAACGGCAACTTTTTATTTTTTAACAGAGCAATTTCAACACGAGATAGAATTACAAGCTTTGTTGAATACGTTGGAACTCTCAAAATCAAAGGAAAAACAATTAAATGCTTTGATGTTGTTCCTGTCAAAACTAACTGGTGGTTACCATCTTCCAGTTGCTAAAAAAGAATTAGAAGAAGCAGGAGCATCCACTTCTGCTTTGGATACTTTGGTTAAAAATGGTGTGTTGCAATCTGAAAAATTGCAGATAGATCGTGTCAAGTCTTCTGAAAATGAACTTGAAACAATGAAGCAATTGTCAGAAGTTCAAACGATTGCTTTAAATGAAATCCGAACTTCGTTTGAAACGAAAGAGGTATGTCTGCTTCACGGAGTTACAGGTTCTGGTAAAACAGAAATTTACATCGATTTAATACAAGAACAATTAGAGCAAGGAAAACAAGTGCTTTTTTTACTTCCAGAAATTGCTTTAACAACCCAATTGATACAACGTTTAGAAAAGCATTTTGGTGAGGCGATTGGTGTATATCACTCCAAGTTTAATCAAAATGAACGCGTAGAAATTTGGAATCATATTTTGCATAATGATCCGGTGAAATACCGAATAGTTATGGGAGCTCGTTCTTCCATCTTTTTACCTTTTGCCAATTTAGGTTTGGTGATAGTAGATGAAGAACACGAAACATCATATAAACAGTTCGATCCTTCTCCACGTTATAATGCCCGCGATTGTGCGATTGTGCTTGGGATGTTACATAAATCAAAAGTATTATTAGGTTCTGCAACACCATCAATCGAAACCTATTTTAATGCAAAGTCAGATAAATACGGGTTGGTTGAATTATTTCAACGTCACGGAGGGTTGATGCTACCAGAGGTTCAGTGTGCTGATATTAAAGAAGAAACTAGAAGTAAAACAATGCAATCCCATTTCTCTTCGTTTTTGATGAAAGCAATGGAAGAGGAGTTCAAAGAAGATGGACAAGTTATTTTATTTCAAAATAGAAGAGGATATACTCCAAGCTGGAATTGTGAGGTATGTAATTGGACACCCCATTGTAAAAATTGTGATGTTTCCTTAACTTATCACAAACATTCAAACACATTGAAATGTCACTATTGTGGATTTATTTCTGCTCCAGTAGGTACTTGCGGTAGTTGTGGTAGTAACCGTTTGAAGATGATTGGTTTTGGTACAGAGAAAATTGAGGATGAACTTTCGTTAATGTTTCCTGATAAAGTTATTAAACGACTTGATTTAGATACAACTCGTTCTAAAAATGCGTATTCCCAAATTATAGGTGACTTTGCGAGTGGAAAAATAGATGTGTTGATTGGTACACAGATGATTACAAAAGGATTAGATTTTGACAATGTACATTTAGTAGGAATATTAGATGCTGATATGTTATTAAGTCGTCCTGATTTTAGATGTTATGAAAGAGGTTATCAATTGATGTCACAAGTTTCAGGTAGGGCAGGAAGAAAGAAAAAACGAGGAAAAGTAATCATCCAAACTGGACAACCTGAACATTGGATTATACGTAAAGTGATGGAGCACGATTACCACTCGTTTTACGAGAATGAAATTACAGAAAGACGCAATTTTTTCTATCCTCCATTTTATAAAATTATCCAATTGACTTTAAAACATAAGGATAATAACCAATTGGATCGCTCTGCTGCAGAATTAGCAGGTGCTTTAAAACAAGTGTTTCACGAGCGGATTTTAGGGCCTGAATATGCTTTAGTTCCGAGAATTAATAACTTTTACATCAAACAAATTACGATTAAAGTAGAGCGTGAAGTTTCTCAAAAACAAGTGAAAGAGAAAATTCAAGAATTGATTGATGCTTTTTATGTAGCTCCAGCAAATAAATCTGTTCGTATTTCAATCGATGTTGATCCGAATTAAATTTATCTAACTATCGAAAATTGAACAGAAACAGTATTTCCATTTTCATCTATTGCTTTTAGAAAATGATTTCCTTTTTTTGGTTTAATTGAAATTTGATGAATTTCAGTTGTTTGACCTATGTATTCTTTGTCTAGATGCCAATATACAACTGCTTTTTTATTTCTATGTATTAATTCACATACAACATCGCCAGTTTGTTCATTCAAATTTTTGGGTAACATAATTACCGTTCCTTTTCGTGGGTATAACAATGTCATTGGGGCATCACTTGTATTTGAACCACAACCTTGTTGAAATTCAGGCAAAGTTTCATAGTTTGGATGGTTTAATTTATAATAATGCTCTACATTTGAAGGTAAAACAAACCATTTTTTGTGTATCATATTGTAAGGTGCCTCACATTCTGATGTAACTCTCAAACAGGTATGTTTATTTAAATGTATCAGTGTATGAAAGGGACAAATTGGTTGAATTTCCATAGATTTTGGAAGCATAGTCCAAGTTGTTTTTTCACAATTTTCAGAAGCGATATATCCACTTGAAAGACAGATTTTTTTTGAGTTGTAATCACGAAACGGTTTTTTAAACCAGCGTTGTGATTTTGGAAGTGTATTGAATACATCAAATAAAAGAGGAGCAGCAGCTTTAATCCCTGTTAATCCTGGTCTTCCTTCTCCATTAGCATTACCAATCCACACAGAAACAACATAGTCGGGCGTTATACCAACAGCCCAAGCATCTCTGAAACCAAAACTTGTTCCTGTTTTCCAAGCTATTTTCCTCGAACTCGAAAATTGTCTCCAGTTGTTGTCTTCATCGGGTCTGTTCACATCTAACATTGCCTCAAATGTTTCGTAAATAGCAGCTTTACTGATTACCAAATTTTTTCGTCTGCTTGAAAGTGTATTTTGATAATTGGTGTGTAGGACAGGAATTCCAGAAAGTTGCTGTGCCAAGTTAGTATATACTCCAGCTAAATCAATTAATTTTGTCTCTGCTCCACCTAAAATTAACGATAGACCATAGTGTTTTGGACTAAAGATTAAAGAGGTAAAGCCCATAGTTCTTAAATCTCGGTGAAATCTAGCAGTTCCATATTTTTGGAGTAAGTGAACCATTGGGATATTTAAACTTCGAGCAAGAGCATCGTGTGCTGGCAAGGCTCCATCGTAAGAACCACTAAAGTTTTTTGGGGTATATCCCCAAAAGTGACTAGGAACATCAAATAATAGCATATTGGGTGTAATGATCCCTTGCTCTAAACTTTTAAGGTATAAAATCGGTTTCAAGATACTGCCAGAACTTCTCGGAGCAGAAGCACAATCTACATCATAAGCTAATATATTATCATCTGACGTTAGGTTTCCTACATAGGCAATAATTTTCCCTGTCTTTACAGAAGTAATAATTATAGCACCATTATGAATCTGATTTTCAAACATCAAATTCATATATTGATTGAGTTGGCTTTTGGCTTGCAATT
>JBILUY010000241.1:0-3773 GCA_044370735.1 Crocinitomicaceae bacterium
ACTACAATAGTCGTTAAAGAAACACCATTGTTTTGTGAACTTTTACCCATTAAATAAAATAATGATATAAAAAGGAAACCGCATATTATTGCCCAAACAATCCATTCTTTCGTGATTAAAATTTCTTTGGTTATTTGATTTCCATATAAAATAAGTCCACAAGTAAACGCTGCAAGATAGTTTATAACTACTGCTTGAAATGTATTTACATTGTATTTTGGAAATAATTTAAATAATACAAATATCCAAGTGATGGTTAAAACAGCTATAATAATTGAAATCATTTGTAATATTGAAATATTTGGTCTTCTGAAAATGAATATGTTTTACTTGGAATTCCACTAATTTTGGGTGCTTTCACTCCATCATTAAAAGATACGTTTCCTTGAATAATTCGTGCTTCATCCCATAAACCGTCTAAGATAAAGTGTTGTAAAGTTCCTGAACCACCTTCTACAAATACAGAGTTTATTTCCAATTCATAGAGATAATTTAAAATACTTTTTGTTGTAATTTGAGAAAATTTTACAAAAGAAACATTACCAACTTCTTGGTTTTTTATTTTGTTAATTATTAAAGTTTTGTCACCATCACTAAAGACTTTTGAGTCTTTTGGCATATTTAAATTACTATCAATTATTACTCTTAATGGATTTAATCCTTTAACTTCTCTTACGGTTAGGCTAGGATTATCATGTTCAATTGTTTTCCAACCTACTAAAATCGCTTGTTCTTTGCTTCGCCAATAATGTACAATACTTTGTGTATCAGGATTACTTATCCAATTTATTTTTCGAATTTCTTCGTTTTCTTCATCTCTATTTTTATCTATAAAACCATCTTTCGTTTGTGCCCATTTTAAAATTACATATGGACGTTTTTTTAATTGATATGTGAAAAACCGTTTGTTTAATTGAATACATTCTTTTTCTTTAATCCCAACTGTTGTATCAATCCCAGCTTCGTTTAATTTTTCTATACTTTTTCCAGAAACTAAGGGATTTGGATCTTTACAGCCAATTACAACTCTTTTAAATTGATGTTTTAAAAGTAAGTCTACACAAGGTGGAGTTTTTCCTGTATGAGAGCATGGCTCTAAACTTACGTAAATTGTGGATTGATTTAATAATAATTTATTTTCTTCTGAAACTGAATTTACAGCATTTACTTCAGCATGTGGTCCTCCAAAAAATTGATGATACCCCTCTCCAATAATTTCATCATTTAAAACTATAACAGACCCTACCATAGGGTTTGGAGAAGCATTAACACCTGCCAATGCAGCTAAATCAATACATCGCTGCATATATAAATTGTCTTTTTCTTCTAAAGTCATTCTAAAGTCATTCTATTAATAATATCAGTATGTTGAGGATATTCAGTAAGTAAATCTTTTCGTTTAAATAATTCAAAGTCATTAAAATCAAATCCTGGGGAAACAGAACATGATACTAGGGAATAGGTATCTCTCTCTAGAACTGATGATCCAAATATTGTGTTTTTTGGAACTAAATATTGTGGTATTTCATTATTTTCAAAATTAATACCGACTTTTTGTTCAGTATATAATCCGTTTTGATCAATTGAATGAACAATTAAAGGACTACCAGCATGATAATACCAAATCTCATCGCTTTTAATTCGATGAAAGTGAGAGATATCCTCAGATCTAAGTAAAAAATAAATGACCGTTTTTAGATTTCTAGAATTATTTAAACAAGTTTCTTCAGATCGATAAGTCTCTCTATAAAAACCACCTTCAGGGTGAGGAATTAATCCTAATTTTTTAATTAAATGTTCTATTTCAATTTTTTGCTTATTCATCTAATGGTCCTTTTTCGTATTTAATTTTTGGTTTTTTTGTTTTAGGTAAAAAATACCTTAAATCAAGTGATACATAAGTACCTGTTAAACTTCCATATAGCAATTGTTTAGTTGATACATTTTGATACATGGTTGCAACATTAAAAATTGGTCTAAATGGAATTCTACCACTTGCTCCTAGATAAAAACTTCCATATCTAGTATTTCTATATTCAATACCAGTAGTTATATTGAATTCAAATGCAAAATTACTACGCTTACGTCCCTCTGCTTTAAATAATACATTATCACCATATTTAATTTGTGATGCAACATTAGAAGGATTATGGATTAATGAAACTCCCATAGCAGTGTTAAGATAAAATTTTTCAGACATTTTAATAAATACCAAAGCATTTATAGGGATATCATGACTTACAAAAGACAATGATTTTGAAGCAGTAAAATTACTATCTAACGTAATGTAATCAACTTGATAATTTCTTTGGACTTGAGCTAAGCCAGTTTCAATATATAAATTTTTCCAAACAGGAAAGCGAACTATTGCGCCAAAAGAATATCCAAATTTTTGATTAAATATACTTTGAAAAGTATCATTTTTTAGATTTAATTGTGATGAACCAACAAAACCTCCTTCTGTTAAAGGTTTAAATTGTAATCCAAATTTTGCTTTTCTTTCAGTTGATTGTGCGTGTAAATTAAAAGTAACAGCACATATTAACAAAAGATATAGAAGAAATCTATTCATCTAATTATTTCCAAGTTGTGATATATTCGATGGGTTTTCTGTGTTGTTTTGGCCATTCAATTGAAGGGTAACCAAGGTAAATCAACCCCAAACAACAATCTTTATCTTCTAAACCTAAATAATCATTCATTTCTTTTGTGTAGATCAGTTTTGAAGTAGACCAATAATAGCCTAATCCATATGCAGTTGCAGTAAGTGCTAGGTTGTGAATAGCACAAGCTACCGCTTCAATTTCTTCAACTTCTCTAATTTTTTCCGTTCTATCCCTAAACATTGAAACGGCTATTACAACAGAAGCTTGTTTAGGTCTAGTTAAAAGTTTTGCAAGTTTTGTATCTTTTTGTTCACTTTTGGCAATAACTTTAAGATATAAATTACTTAAAAAGTCTGCTAAATTTTCTTTAGACTCTTCAGAATGAAAAACTGAAAACCTCCATGGTTGCGTATTTCCATGTGTTGGTGCCCAAATAGCATTATTCAAAAGCATTTCAATTTGATCTTTTTGAACTTTTCTTGCACTAAATTGCTCAGGATAGATTGTTCTTCTATTTCTTATTAATTCAGTAATCTCAGATAAATTATATTTCATTTTAATTAACCATTTATCATTAACCATTAACCATTAATCATTCATATACACCTATAGTAGGTGGATTTCCTCTTTGTTTTCCTTCTAAATCGGTTGTTGAATTTGAAATAAAAATCCCATTTAAAAAAAGAGGAGAACCACTGTCAGGATGATAATCCGATACGCTTACATTTTTAAAAAGAGGGGATTTATTCCAAATGATTTTTGAAAAATTAGATTTAGTTGAGGTTATTTTTTTCTTTAAAAGACAATAGTTAAAGTTATAGTTTATAGCTGCTTGTCCTGAAATTGTGTCAAATAAAATTTCATCCTCTTTAAAACCATAAACAACTGAATTTGTTAATTCTAAATTTAATGGAGAAACATAAGTTATGTTATTTGTTGGATTGGTATAATTATTTTTTATTGCTAAAGCTCCAGCATTTTCATCAGATGATGCATAACCAAGTAAATTACAATGTGTAGCTTTCAATTTTGCTCCTTGTAATATAAAAACTCCATAGGTTCCATTTTTAGATACTATAGTGTTTTCCATTTCAACCCACGGATTTGAAAATAAAAAAACACCATAACTACTGTTATTTTGTATGATAGTGTTGCTAATCTTTAGGG
>JBILUY010000214.1:0-4316 GCA_044370735.1 Crocinitomicaceae bacterium
CTATATTTTTTGAATTTGAACTATAAACATGTATTCCAGATGTTCCATTTTTAATTATAGCATAATTAATGGTTGATGAAAGTGCTTCATGTAAATAAATACCATAATACTGTCCTGATACTTCCTTATAAAAACTTTCTAATCGATCTCCTTCAAAAGTTACAGGCTTATCTTTAGAACCATTAATAATTAATTGTGATTTATAAACATATAACATTGCATTTTTATGTAAATGTATTTTAGTTCCAGCTTCTATTGTCAAACTGTTAGCAGAGTCTATAGCGGCATAATTAACTATTACGTGAGGTTTGTCATTTTTCCATGTGTTTTCTTGTAGAACTTCTTTGTAATGGAAATAAGCATCTTGTCCCCAAACCATTAAGTTCATATATTGATCTTTACCATTTGTTCTAATTCGA
Source organism: Crocinitomicaceae bacterium (assembly GCA_044370735.1). Lineage (GTDB taxonomy): Bacteria > Bacteroidota > Bacteroidia > Flavobacteriales_D > Crocinitomicaceae > CANHVK01. The sequence continues at coordinate 420 of JBILUY010000214.1, forward strand.
ATAGAATCTTCGATAATAGTTGGTAAATTTTTACCATTTACTCCTAATTTTACATCAACAAAAACAAACATACTGTCATTTCCTTTTAATATTAAATCGGAATTGGATATACCTGAAGATCCATCGATATTAATTCTAAAAGGAGAAGATTTCCCACCCATTAATTCTATTTCTTCAATTTTAATTGATTTATTATCTGGATTGTATATTTTGAAATTTTGAGTAGTAGATCCGATAGTTGTAAAAATAGTGTCAAAAACTAATGTATCAATTGAAAATGTAACATTTGATTTTGAGAACGACTCAACTTTTTTGCAGCTTGTAAAAGAAAATGCAGCAACAATTATGATTTGAAGAACCAAAAAGCAATATTTCACATTTTTCAAAACGAAATGTTTTAGCATTTATTGTGTAGTTTAAAATTAAGAATTAAACAAAGGTACAATCTTAACTTTTTTAATTAGAATTGACTGTAGAAAATTACTAAAAAAGTCTCGATTTATTTACAAAACTATGATACAACTAACTATTATACTCTGTATTTTTACAATTCAAAATTCAAAATTATGTTGAATAAAGTTCTGAAGTCTATTTTTTCAATGCGATTAATGTCGCTTGGTTTAATTATTTTTTTAATAGCTATAGGTGCAGCTACAATAATTGAATCAAAATACGATATTCAAACAGCTAAAATATTTATTTATAACGCAAAATGGTTCGAAGTTTTGTTGTTCTATTTAATGGTTAACCTAATTGTAAATATTTTTCGATATAATATGTTTCAGCGTGAAAAAATGGCGATGTTAGCATTTCACTTGTCATTTATTGTGATAATTATTGGAGCTGGAATTACCCGATACATCAGTTATGAGGGGTTAATGTTGATTCGTGAAGGTGAAAAAAGTAACACAATTCTTTTGAACGATCCTCATCTTTGGTTCAGAATCAATGATGGTAAAATGCAATATGTTTTGAATAGAAAAACCTTCATGTCTGAACAAGCTAATAATTATTTTGAAGAAGAAGTTGAATTCCCCGGACATAAAGAGCCTATATCAATAGAATATGTTAGTTTCAAAAAGAAAATGGTTGACTCACTTTTAGTTGATTCTAAAATAAAAGGATCAGTTCTTGAGATTGTAACTGACGGAATGACTTCAAATTATCTTTCAGAAAATGGTTTTGTCATGGTTGGTGAAAATGCCCTTTCTTTTGCTAAAAAAGACGCAATGCCGGGTATGGAAATCAAAAGAATGGGGGGTAAATTAATGTTTCAATCTAAATTGCCTGTTCAATATCTTCCAATGACGATGATGATGAAATTTAGACAATCAGGACAAAATCCGCCAGATTCATTATTTAAATCTGTACCAAATGACTCATTGGTACCCTTTTTACCAAGAACGTTATATGTTGTAGCTGGACAGCAATTTGTATTTAAAAATGAAATTCAACATGCAAAAATGACTAAAATGTCCTCAGGTCGAAAAGATAAAGGAATGGATATTTTAACTTTAAGAATAAAAGATGGTAAAAAATCTAAACTTGTTGAACTTGTAGGAGGATTCCAACAAATGCCAGAGAAAGTTACATTTAATTTTAATGGTTTAATTTATGAAATGGAATATGGTTCAACACGTCAAGAAATTCCTTTTTATATAGCTTGTAAAGATTTTAGATTAGAAAGGTACCCAGGTTCTAACACACCTTCATCTTTTGAAAGTGATGTGACTATTTTAGATGAGGCAAATGATTATACAAGAAATCAAACTATTTTCATGAATCATGTTATGGATTACAATGGATTTAGATTTTTTCAATCAGCTTATGATCCTGATGAAAAAGGGACTCGCCTAAGTGTTAATCATGATGCAATTGGTACTAATGTTACCTATGTTGGTTATTTATTAATGTCTATCGGAATGATAATGTCTTTGTTTGCACCAATCGGAAGATTTAAAGAGTTAGCTAATAAAATTTCTGCTTCACACAAAAGAAATAGTATGATGAAAGTATTAATTTTTCTTTTATCTCTGACAGCTAGTGAATCCGTTTTTTCTCAGCATGATAATCATTCCCACAAAAAACCTAAGGCATTTTTTATGTCTGAAGAACATAGTGATGAAGTTGCTTCTTTATTGGTACAGGATTTACAAGGTAGAATAATCCCTATGCATACCAATTGTGATCAATTATTAAGAAAAATATATGGGAAGAATAAGTTTGAGAAGCATAATGCTGTTCAAACCGTTATTAGCATGCATATGTATCCACCTTTTTGGGTGGACCAAAAAATAATTTCAGTACCTCAAGCTGTTAGAGAACAATTGAAATTAGGAAAATTTGCTAGTTTTAAAGAGTTAATGGATGAAAATGGCCAGTTTAAATGGATGAATCTATACAATTTGGCGCATCAAAAATTAGATTCTCGTAAAAATGAATTTGATAAAAAGATTATCAAGTTGGTTGAACGATTTGAAGTGACAGGTTCAATATTTAGATGGGAATTTATGAAAATAATTCCTCTTAAAGGTGATGCTAATAATACTTGGTATGTACCATTAAATATGGATTTGATGCAGAAAGATTCTGTATCGTCAATGTTTGCTCTAAAATATTTAAGTGCAGTAGATTCTGCATCAAAAACTAATACTTATGGACAAGCGTCTGATTTATTAAAAGGTTTCAAAAAATACCAACGTGATGTTGCAGGTAAAATTGCTCCTTCTGAAACTCATGTAAACATGGAAGTTAGATATAACAAAATGAATATATTCAAAAATTCTATGTACTCTTATTTTATTTTGGGTCTTTTAATGTTGATTTTGTACTTTGTTCGCATTTTTATTGAACCAACTGAAAAATCAGAAAAAACAATTAAGAAAATTTTGCTCCCATTTATAATTTTAATGAGTGTCATTTTTATATATCATGGAGTTGGAGTAGGTATGAGATGGTATATTTCTGGTCATGCACCTTGGAGTAATGGCTATGAAGCTGTAATTTTTATTGCTTGGATTGCAATGATCGCAGGTTTTGTTTTCTCTAGAAAAAATGGAGCAGTTTTACCAGCAACAGCTATTCTTGCTTTTTTTATTTTATTCGTTACTGAGTTAAATCTAATGGATCCTGAAATAACTCCTTTACAACCTGTATTAAAATCATATTGGTTAATGATACATGTAGCTATTATAACAGGAAGTTATGGTTTTCTTGGATTAGGAGCTATTTTAGGTTTTATAAATCTTTTGATGTATATATTTAGAAATTCAACTAACGGAAAGCGTTTTACTTCGCAAATAAATGAAATTACTGCTGTTTCAGAAATGACAATGACTATAGGATTGTATATGCTTACAATTGGAACATTTTTAGGTGGGGTGTGGGCTAATGAATCTTGGGGTAGATATTGGGGTTGGGACCCTAAAGAAACTTGGGCATTAGTTTCTGTTTTAGTTTATGCTGTTATTTTACACTTGAGATTTATTCCAGGTTTAAGTGGTAAATTCACTTTTAACCTTGTGAGCTTTTGGGGATTTTCTTCAATTATCTTTACCTTTTTCGGAGTGAATTTCTACTTAGTAGGATTACATTCGTATGCACAAGGTGAGGGATTAGCTGAAATTCCGAATTGGATTTTTGGAACTGTTGGAGTGTTAGGATTATTTTCAATAATTTCATACATAAGATATAAAGAGTATTCAAAAAAATTGATGTAGGAATTGATTGTCAATTTAATACTTGAATATTAAGATAAAACTATTGTTATAATTACTTTCGATTATCGTTTGTGAGATTAATCATAATCTTAAATCAATATTTCTATTTTTAGAGAATATTGAAAAAATGAAATAAATTAACTTATTTACTAAGTTTATTTTTAAGATTTATTATTAA
>JBILUY010000149.1:0-6360 GCA_044370735.1 Crocinitomicaceae bacterium
TGGAAGATATTTACAAAAAAGATTTTGCCATAGAAACTGGTAAATCTTATGGATTTGATGTTTTATTAAAATACAACCTTGATAGAATATATGTTTGGGGAGCTTATTCATGGAGTAAATCTTCTCGTTGGGATGGATTTATCTCTTATTTCCCTGTATTTGACCGTAGACATAATGTCAATGTTGTTACCAGTATAATACTTGACGCTAAAAAAACTTTTGAATTTAATTTACGTTGGAATTTAGGATCAGGTCTTCCATTTACACCAACCGTAGGTGTATATCAAAATGAAAATTTATCTGGTGGACTAACAACGGATGTAACAACTAGTAATGCTTCTGATGTTTCCCTAATTTTAGGAGAATATAATAGTAGAAGACTACCCTATTATCATCGTTTAGATATTACAATCAAAAAGAATTTTAAAATTAAAGAGACACAAAATCTAGAACTTATTTTTGCTATAACAAATGCCTATAATAGAAATAATTTATTTTATATAAACCGAGTAACAAATGAGAAAATATATCAATTTCCATTTTTACCTAGTTTAGGTATGAATTACAAATTTTAAAAAATTAATAATACTATCTACAGATTATTTTTAATATTCAGTTTATAATTTCATCATTTGATTATTTTTGTAATTCAATTTGAAACACGTGTTAGATATCACCTTTGAAAATGATTTAGAACCAAGAAAAGGTAGAGTTTTAATCTCTGACCCTTTTGTTGGTGACGAATATTTTGAAAGATCTGTAGTGTATTTGTGTGAACACTCCAAGGAAGGAAGTTTCGGGTTTATTTTAAATAAATATGTTGAAATAGATATTAACGAACTTAATCCTGATTTTCCAGATATAAAAACACGATTAAGTTTAGGTGGTCCAGTAGAAACAGAAAGCCTATATTTTCTTCATACCCTTGGAAATGAACTAAACGAAAGCATCGAATTAAAAGATGGAATTTTTATTGGTGGTGATTTTGACCAACTAACTACCGTAATCAAAGATTCTCATTTTGAAAACAATCAAATTCGATTTTTTCTTGGATATTCCGGTTGGGATCCTGAACAATTAAAATATGAAATTGAAGATAATGTTTGGGTTGTAGCAGAAGTTGATAATATTGATGAAATAATGAATTCATACATTGAAGATCCTTGGACATACTTCATTTCTAAACTTGGAAAAAAATTCGAACTTTATAAAACGTTTCCTATAAATCCGTCTGATAATTAATTTTGTCTAATTAAGACAATCTGACAAAAACAAAATCTTAAAAATAAAAAGGGAGAACTTTTAAATCCCCCCCCTCTTTTTAATTACTTACCAAGTTGCATCCTGATATTTTGCAGGAAGATATTGCATTTCGGTTAAAATATATCCTAACTTTTCGGAATGTAATCCATTTTTACCCCCGACTTGCTTGTTTGAAGTATTTTCTGGTAATACAAAACCAGCTCTGTGAAAAATGTCTTTCACATTATCCAACCAAAGTGTATATACTTTTTCTAAATCAGCACCAAAACCGATGTGTTTCATTTCTGTAGAAGCATCTGTTTCAGCAAATAAATCCCATGTATAAGGAAATAATGCATCAATCGCTGTTTGACCTTTTTCTTTAGAAACTTTTGTTCCTAAACCAAAACGTATCATCCATTCAGAAGAACGTTTTAGATGATATTTTACTTCTTTTAAAGATTTGGTAGCCAATGCAGCCAAAAACTCATCTTTGCTGTTCGTTAATGTATCAAAGAAATAATAATTAAACGTATCTACAAAAAATTGTCTTGTCATTAAATAGGCAAAGTCTTGATTTGGTTGCTCTACTAATAATGTATTGTAATAATTCCACGCTTCACGTTTATAAGCAATATCGTCTCCCTTTTGACCTTTGTTTTCTAAACGAGCCACTTCTTCATACACTGATTCAGCTAAACCAATTAAATCTAACGCTACATTCGTTGTTGCTAAATCTTCTTCTAAAAAAGGACCCTTACTGCAATTTTCACTTAAACGATGACTTAAAATCAATGCGTTATCAGCTATTTCAAGGTAATATTTAATTCTTGCTTCCATAATTACATATTTGTTACCCCTTTCGGTAATTCGTAAAATGTTGGATGTCTGTATATTTTATCATCACTAGCTTCAAAGAAACTTGCGTCTTCTAATACAGTAACAGCAGCAATTTCTTTACTTGGAACTACCCAAAGTCCTGTTCCTTCTCCTCTTCTAGTATACGTATCTCGGGCATTATTTAATGCCATGTTTTTATCGTAAGCATGTACTGCACCTGCGTGTTTGTATGGTGTTCCTGCTTTACTTTGAATGAAAACTTCCCAAAGTTCTCCTTGTGTGTCTTGTGTACTCATAATTATTAATGTTTAATGATGAATGTTTAATGTTTAATTTTTGTCACACTTCGACAGGCTCAGTATGACAAAATTGATTCTTAAAATATTTTAATATGTAATCTGTAATCTTTTAATTTACAAATTATTGCACTTGATTTATGTTGTATTGATTTCCAGAAAACTGAAAGGAATCACCTACTTTTCGTCCTAATAAATTACGATAGATTGGTGCTTCAGTAGAAACCCCAACTACCTGCATGTTACCAAATAAGAAAGGTGTGGTTGCAACTCCAAGTATAAAATTGAACATATCTGTAGTTACTAATGCTCCTACTCCAGCTTCTGTTTTTTCTGAGAAATCTATGTTTTTTACTTTTTCATAATCAAATAACGCTTTATCTAATTGTTTTTGAAGCAACATTTTCATTTCTCTTGATTCTGTCTGATTAGAAAAATCTTCAGGATCCAAGGTGTTATCTTCATCCATATTTGCCAACGAATCTTTCGCTTTCAATTCTTCTCGTAAATCATGAATGATGGTTTCATACATGGTTAACATCGCCTTTTGCAATTGTAATTTGTCTATTTTCATCTTATTAAGTAGTTAGTGATTAGTTAAACTGAAAATTTCTCATGGAACGCTTCCGCACATTCGCGAACCCAAGCACCCTCATTATGGTATTTGATATGGTGATCTAAACGTTGCGCATTACAAGGACCGTTTCCATTTACAACATTCCAAAATTCATCCCAATTTACATCACCATGTTCGTAGGTACCATCAGCACGTAATTTGATTTTATCATCAGGCACTATTAAACCTATCAAATGAGCTTGAGGTATTGTCTTTTGAATAAATTTCTCACGTAAAGCATCATTTGTTTCACGTTTAATTCTGTATTTCATGGCAGTACCAGTTCTTGGTGAGTTAGTATCAGAAGGACCAAACATCATCAAAGCTGGCCACCACCAACGATTCATAGCATCTTGAGCCATCTGACGTTGTTCTTTCGTTCCTTCCATCATTCTCCACATGATTTCATACCCTTGTCTTTGGTGGAAAGATTCTTCTTTACAAATACGCACCATCGCACGAGAATAAGGTCCATACGAAGTTCGTTGTAACGAAACTTGGTTTGTAATCGCAGCACCGTCTACTAACCAACCAATCGCACCTATATCAGCCCAGTTCAATGTAGGATAATTAAATACCGAAGAATATTTTGCTTTTCCTTCATGTAACCATTGAATGTATTGTTCTCTACTCACCCCTAATGTTTCAGCTGCAGAATACAAATACAATCCGTGTCCTCCTTCATCTTGAATTTTTGCTAACAAGATTTTTTTACTTCGTAAACTAGGAGCACGTGTAATCCAATTTCCTTCCGGTTGCATTCCGATTACCTCTGAATGTGCATGTTGTGATATTTGTCGTATCAAATGTTGACGGTAATCTTCCGGCATCCAATCAGTTGGTTCAATTTTTTGATCTGCTGCAATTTTCGCCTCAAATTCCTGTAATAACATTTCTTCTGTAATGGTTGTTTGTTCCATAAAGTTGCTTTTAGAAAATTTCAGGGCCCTTCTCTCCCCTTTTTGAGCAAATTTCTAAAAATTACTCAAGCAGATAAATGATAAACAATAGGTTAAAAAACTGATTTAAGTCAAGAATTTGTTTAATTAAAACATCTAAAAATACTTTAATTTGTATTTGATTATCATATCATTTACATTTGTCGACCAACTGATCAAACCATGACAAACAATAATCGAAAAAAAGCAAAATTGATTATTTCAAAATCGAAAAAAAATTATTCAAATACAATTTCAACAATATTAAATCAAATTCAATCGAATAATGATATAACTGAGAATTTACAATTTACAAAAGAGGAGGAATCGATATTTAATGATCCTTTATTTTGGAAAAACTTTTCAGATAAAATCATAGAAGAATATAATTCAAATTTACTTACTCAAAAAAATGACATTGATCAAAAAAGTAAATTAATCACCGAAAGTATTGAATATGCTAAAACGATACAAGAAGCCATTCTAACTTCAAACGAATACTTTACTTCTATTTTCTCTGATCATTTTGTTTATTATCAACCCAAAGACATTGTAAGTGGAGATTTTTATTGGGCTTTTAAAACAAAAAGTAATAAATTATTTTGGTGTACAGCTGATTGCACAGGACATGGAGTTCCAGGTGCTTTTATGACCATGATTGGAAATTCATTATTAAATGAGATCATCATTGAGAATGAAGTTGAAGAAACCAATCTTATTCTTGATAAATTAAGAGATTCTGTTATCAAAACCATGAACAAATCTCGAGACCAATCGAATGATACAAAAAATGACAACGGGATGGACATTGCTCTTTGTTGTTGGGATCTGAATACAAATAATCTATATTTTTCAGGTGCACACAGTTCTGTACTTATTATCAGAGATGGTGAGTTAACTCAAATCAAAGGCGACCGACAACCTATTGGTTTACATCGTAAAATGGAGCCTTTTAATTCATCTAAATTTCAACTTCAAAAAGGCGATAGACTTTATACTTCTAGCGATGGATATACTGACCAATTATCTGAAGCTGAAGCGAAACGTTTTTCTTTTACGAAACTTAAAGAATTACTCCTCGAAATACATTCTTTACCAATGGAAGAGCAAAAAATAGTACTTCATGAAGAACACCTAAAATGGAGAGGTAAAATTGAACAAATAGATGATATTGTGATTGTTGGTATTGTTGTAAGTTAAACTTCTTTCAACTCACCAGAGATAGGAACTAAATCAAACAACTCTTCTCCAGCATCTTTCATCTCTTCATCACCAGCATTGTATTGCCAAATAATATGTGCTTTGGTTGAATTTTCATTCACACGTTCAAACAACTCAAACAAATCCATAATAATTTTACTGGTCGATGTATTGAAATATTCTAAGTAAATCAAAAAGTTTATTTGGGTATCGTTTTCTTGAAAATATTCTTCAAACCAAGCGAAGATTGGTTTATAAAAAGCAAGTGGATTCTCAGGTCTAGAATTCCCTGTGATAAAAAACTCATTTGTTTCAGGGTTTAAAACAACCCTTGGCGTCATAAAAGTTCCTTCAATATCAATTTTTGTCATAAGCTAAAGTTATAAAAAAATATATATAAAGTACTTAAAAAATATCTAATAAATTAATGAAGTCAAAACTGCTTTTGAAAAATCTTAAATTGATTTAGTAAATGTTGATAAAATCGATTTTTGAATTAATTAAAAATATAATGTCTATTGAAATCATTGATATGCGGGCTAAATCTTAAAACTAAAAAGCGTAACACCTTTTTAAAAAGATAGTTACGCTTTAAAATTAGTTCTAAAAGTGGAGCCGGAGGGGATCGAACCCTCGTCCAAACATAGAATTTTCAAGGCTTCTACATGTTTAGTTTTTGATTCATTTTCGATTATAAACCGGACAAAAACACCCTATTTATAACTTAGCTTCTAAGATCTTATGTCTTCCACGAAGCAAGGTCGACACCAGTCTTTTTAAGATGATTCCCTCTGATTCCAAGTCCAAAAGACGAAAACTTCGGAGAGGGAACTTGTCTCGCCTACTGTGCTTCGGCTGAGATTAAGCTTAAACAATCTAATTGATTAAGCAGCAAGTGCGTATGACGTATTGTCAGTTATTGTTTGAGACAGGATATTATAGAGCTCCACCTCAACGCTCTACATGCTTACACTTGACTATCGCTTATGCTGTCAAATCCAGGTACGGCCCCGATAATCAAAACAAAGTTACAAAGGATTTTTGGTTATTTGTTTTTATTATGATTTTTTATCTATTAAAAAGAAAAATGTACAAGCTAAAATATAATTCAATATTAAAAAAAGTTGATTACGCTTTATTTTTCAATTCAATCCATTTTGACATAAACTTCGTCCCTTGATGCAAATGATGCATCAACATGGCTCCGGTAAAATTTCGCTCGCGAATT
>JBILUY010000120.1:0-8083 GCA_044370735.1 Crocinitomicaceae bacterium
AACAAATAATAATTCGTATATTGTTGTTTATCAACGAGCTAAACCAACTAGTTTTGTCTTTAAAAATTTAAAGGTATATTTTCAAAAAAACACGAAATTGTTTCAGTATCATCGTAATTCAATATTAAAAGTGAATTATATAAATGTTGAAAATTTGAATGTATTTCATAAAAATATCAATTTTCAACTTTTAAAAAAATTGTAGGTTGATCTAAGTTTGTTATATTTATAGAATTATCTTTTAAAATATAGTGTTTATGAAAAAAATAAGTTTATTTTTCTTTTTATTTTGTACTTTTTTTTCATTTTCTCAGGAGTTGGATTGGAAAGGTGGATTAGGTGGGAGTGATAGTGATTCTGCAGTTTCACTCTGCTATGATTTGGCTGGAAATATTTATACAACAGGTCTTTTTTATTCGCAAATCGATTTAAATCAAGGTTCAAAGGTTTCTGAAATTAGTTCGTCAGGCCAATCAGATATTTTTATACAAAAAACAGATCCTTTTGGAAGATTTGTATGGGGAAAAAGAATCGGTGGTACAGGTTTTGATAAGATTACTGATCTTAAGATAGATAATAATTATTTATACATATCAGGACAGTTTGAATCTGAAGTAAATTTTGATCAAACTAAGGTTGTTTCAAATGGTCTACAGGATGCTTTTATTGCTAAAATTGATACTTCAGGTAACGTTGTATGGGTGAAAACTTACGGTGGTTCATCAAATGACAAAATTGATGCAATAGTAGTAAAAAATGATAATTTATCATTTGTGGGAACTTTCTCTGGAAATATTTTAGGTCAAACAACTGACAATTCAATGCTTATTCATAAAATGAGATCTGCTGATGGAGCTGAAGTTTGGTCTAAAAGTATTGGTAAGCAGTCGAGTGTGAAAGGAAATACAATTGGGTATGATTCACTAGGTGTGACTTATGTTTCAGGAGCTTTCATTGGTGCTAACATAGATTTTAATTCTTCTTTAGCAAAAGATTCAATTTTATCATCCGAAAAAAAGTCAGGAACATCTTTGTATACACAAGATGCTTTTATTCTAAAATTAAAGGAGAATGGTGATTTCTTATTTGTCAAGAAAATAGGTGGTTCTATTGATAACGAAATAATTAATTCATCTTTTGTTAGAGGAAATAAATTTGCTATTACTGGATATTTTAGTGGGTCAGTTAATTTTGGAAATAAAGATTCAAAATCTATCACAAGTAATGGAAAAGAGGATGTTTTTGTTGCACTTTACGATTTAAGTCTTGACTTGAAATGGGTTAAAAATGTCGGAGGTTTAAAAACAGATTTTGGAAAATCAATCTATTTAGACTCTTTATTCAATGTCTACGCAACAGGTACTTTTTTTGATAGTGATGGAAAAGGTGTAGATTTTGACCCATCAGCAAGTACTTCTAGATTATATAGCTCAAATTCAAATAATGCTTTTATATGGAAACTAGATCAATTTGGAAATTATAAATTAGGTTTAAGTTTTGGTGGAGCAAAGAATGATAACGGTGTTTTTATTAGTTCAAATAATGATCAAGAAATTTTTTCAATCGGAAATTTTGAGTCAACAGGTACTTTTGTAGATTCTACAATTGTGAGTGCAGGAAAATCAGATGTGTACATTATTAAAACTGTATTAGGTCTTGAGAGAACATTTGTGATAGATTATGCATTGCCAGGTCTAGATCCTAATGCTCTACCATTTCAATTAGAAGTTTATGTTAAAGATATAGATAATCTACCTTGGTTTAATAATGCTTATTTAACAACTGCATCACAAGATAAAGACGGGGAAAATAACTCAATTTTAGTAGAAAATGTTCAGGGTACAGGAATTCCATATGCTGTTAAGGCATGTAATGACTTTGTATTGAAAAAGAAAAATGATTGGTTTTTACCTTCAATAGAAGAGCTTGAATTGATGTATCAAAAAAGGTCTAAACTTGGTGGATTTAAGAATGTCAACTATTGGTCATCTTCAGAAAAAGATAATAACAATGCAATTGTATTGAATTTTACTGAAGGAGTTAGAAACAATATTGATAAAAGTGTAAAGGCTTATGTTCGCCCTGTAAGAAAAAAGTTTAAAGGCGATCTAGTTGTAGAAAGTCAAATTAAATTTTTTGACATTTATCCTAATCCTGCTTTAGATATATTAACAGTTAGATTAATTGAAAATTACTCTCAATATAAAACTGTTGTGAAAATATATTCAATTTCAGGTGAGAAAGTTTTAGAAAAAGAGATGTCCTCTATTGAGAATAATTTTGATTTGTCAAATTTTAAAACAGGTGTTTATATTATTTCTGTTGAAAATGAAATGATGATTTACAGAGAAAAAATAACAAAAGAATAAGATTAATGAATTGAATTATTCTATAATTAAACAAAAAAAGCCTGCTAAGATTAGCAGGCTTTTTTATTATATTACTTTTCTTATTTAGCTAAGAAAGGATATTTATAGTCTGTTGGAGGCACAAACGTTTCTTTAATTGTTCTAGCAGATACCCATCTTAATAAGTTTAATGGCGCTCCAGCTTTATCATTTGTACCAGAACCTCTTGCTCCACCAAATGGTTGTTGACCTACAACAGCACCTGTAGGTTTGTCATTTACATAGAAATTACCAGCACTGTTTTCTAACGCTATTAAAGCTTCTTGAATAGCATATCTGTCGTTAGCGATGATAGAACCAGTTAAAGCATATTCAGATGTGCCATCAACAATTTTTAATGTTTCTGAATAATTATTTTCATCGTAAACATAAATTGTAAGTACAGGCCCGAAAATTTCTTCCACCATCGTTTTAAATTGTGGATTTGTAGTAACAATAACAGTCGGTTTTACAAAATATCCTACAGATTTATCGTAAGTACCACCTGAAATAATTTCTGCATCAGATGCATTTTTTGCGTACTCGATATAATTAGAGATTTTATCAAATGAACGTTCGTTAATTACTGCATTCACAAAATTAGACGTATCAGCAGGAGTACCCATAGAGATTGTGTCTAATTGTTCAACCATAATACGTTTTACATCAGCCCATAAATTAGAAGGTATGTATGCTCTCGAAGCTGCAGAACATTTTTGTCCTTGGAATTCAAATGCTCCACGTGTTAAAGCAGTAGCAACTTCTGCTGCATTAGCTGATTTATGAACCATTACGAAATCTTTTCCTCCTGTTTCACCAACAATTCTTGGATAGCTTCTGTATTTTTCAATATTGTTCGCAATAGTTTTCCATAATTGTCTGAAAACACCAGTAGAACCAGTAAAGTGAATTCCTGCAAAATCTTTATGGTTAAAAATTACATCACCTGCAGTTTCACCACTTACAGTTACCATATTGATAACTCCATCAGGTAACCCAGCGGCTTGGAATAATTCCATAATTACTTGCGCTGAATAAATTTGGGTTTCTGCTGGTTTCCATACTACAACATTACCCATCATTGCTGGTGCTGCAGATAAATTTGCAGCAATCGAAGTGAAGTTAAATGGTGTTAAAGCGAAAACAAAACCTTCAAGCGGTCTGTACTCTAATCTATTCCACATACCTGGTAATGATTCAGGTTGTTCTTTATAGATTTGAGACATATATTGAACATTGAAACGGAAAAAGTCGATCAACTCACATGCGGCATCAATCTCTGCTTGAAATACATTTTTTGATTGAGCTAACATTGTTGCTGCATTCATTTTTGCTCTAAAAGGTCCAGCTAATAAATCTGCTGCTCTTAAGAATACTGCTGCTCTTTGTTCCCAGGGTAAACTTGCCCATGCATCTTTAGCTTTTAAAGCTGCCTCAATAGCTTGTTCAACATGTTTTTTCTCACCAACATTATAAGTTCCTAATACTTTAGCATGCTCATGGGGTGGTGTTAAACTTTTTTTGTTATCAGTAAACACTTTTTCAGAGCCTATATACATTGGAATGTCGATAGGAGATTGATTATATAATTTTTCATATGTTGCCAATAACTCATTTCTTTCAGAAGAGTTAGGAGCATATGCCTTTACAGGTTCGTTAACAGCTACTGGAACTGTTGAGATTGAATTTGCCATACTCACATTTTTTATGCAAAATTAGCATTGTATTTTGACAAATTCGTATCATTTGTTACAAATTATCAATCAGTTTAAAGCGTATGGTACTTCAAGTTTGAATTTTGGGATATCGACAATTATAAATTCTCCTGTTTTAATGTTTAAAAATTGATAATTTCCATACATTTCACCAAATTCGCCTTTTAATTCTGTTCCACTTGTGTAGCTAAATATTTCTCCAATTTCAAATTCGGGTTGTTCACCGATTACTCCTATTCCTTCAACAATAAATTTTTGATTAAGAGAGTCCGAAATAAACCATTTTCTACGAATTAATTTGATTTCGTTCAAACTATGGTTTTCAATCGTAATTGTATAATTGAAAAAATGACTTTCAGAAGTAGATAAAATGTTATTGTATTTTGTAATAACGTTGATTTTAATCCCGTTTGTAATTTTACTATACATTGTTAAAGATGTTTTTTAGATCAATCGTATAACCACATTTAAAATGTCCTTTTGGACAGGTTTTGTAACCGTGTAAACCACAAGGTTTACAATCTAATTTTTCATTTGCTTCAATTATTTTTCCAGTTTCTCTAGTTGGACCAAAACCAAAAAGGGGAGTGGTAGAACAGAAAAAGGCAGTAACAGGCGCGTTCATTGCTGAGCAAATGTGTAAAGGTCCTGAATCATTAACAAAATTCATTTTTGCATCAACCATTAAAGCGGATGATTGAAGAAAACTTAATTCGCCAGCTAAATTTTGACAATTTACATTGGTTGAATTTGAAATGATTTCTTCACACAGATTTTTATCTCCAGGTCCACCAAGTAGATAAACGATTTCATCATCCTTAAAACTATTGATTAATTCAATCCATTTTTCTTTTGGTAATTGTTTCGTAAACCAAACTGAGGAGGGGGCTAAACAATAAAAAGGTTTGTTTTTGTATTTTTCAACAAAATTATAATCACTTTGAGAGGGAAGTAAACTAGGTTGAGCCAATAATGAACAGCCATGATGCTGAATTAACTTTAAGTTACGCACGATTTCATGTTCACCATTTCCAATTTCATGTTTAATTTTTAATGAATATAAAAATGAAAGTGGGTTTTTATCAAATCCAACTGTTTTTTTTGCTTTGGATAAAACGGTAATGATACCAGAAGAGGCAAAACGATGAAGATTGATTATTTCATCATATTGATTTTGTCTAAATGTTTTTACAAAGTGCTTAATTTGCTTGAATTTACTTTGTTTTTTATCAAGAGAGAAAACGGTGTTAATGTTTGGTTGGTTAGATAATAAAGTTTCATTTCCTTTTCTAACTAAAAAATCGATTTCAATTTCAGGAAATTTTTTTGCTAATTCAGATATTAATGGTGTTGCTAAAATGACATCACCAATAAAAGCGGTTTGAATTATAAGGACCTTTTTCAAAATATATTAGACATAAAAAAAGCCTTAGATTTCTCTAAGGCTTAGTGGGAGATGAGGGGCTCGAACCCCCGACCCCCTGCTTGTAAGGCGAGGAAGTCACACCATATAAAACCCTTTAGAGAAGCGCTTTTAGACTTTCTATACTGTAAATTTACATATAATTTACATAGGTAAGCGAGGTTAATAATTCTTTATTTACTTTCTTGATCTTTAAGTTTGATAAATGAGGTTTAAAAAACGAATTTTTGTTGTTCAAATAGGATTACTCTTTATTTTTTTTATCTTCTTTCCTTTTAGAATCTAACAAATAGAAGATAAGCCAAACAAATCCAATAATAAGTGCTCCCTTTATTATAAGTGAAATAAAATCTCCGATGGCATCAATTTGTTTTGTAATGCCTCCAAAAAATCCGTCTCCTTTAAATAATCCAGTTATCCCCCATATTATAACTATGCCGATTGCAATTGAAATAAACTCTGATTTTTTCATTTAGTTTCCAGTGTAAACAGGTATTCTATTATATACTCCATCATATCCGTGGTCATAAAAGGCATTTTTATACCCATTAATCTTTGAAATATTTACATCTACCTCTCCTACATCAATATATCCATCAACATTAACCGTATTTCCAACATCAATAGTACCCTCAACATCGACAGAATTAACTACTTCAACATCTTGAGTTGTAGGGATTATTCCCATATTCTGTAAAACTATAGCCCAAATCCCACAGGCAATTACTATTAAAATGATTTTATTATTTTTTGGTTCCATTCTTTTTTTAATTAAATACTTCATTTTGGAGTTTAACCATAACATTTTCCATTTCATTAATCATTTGTTCAGCAATCTTTTGTTGTTCAAATATGCTAAGGTTTCTACAATCATCAAATTGTCTTTCGTGTTTAATTTCTTTTTGGAAAAATTTGTATTTCCAAATAATAGTCAGGTGCCCAGAGCTGTAGTGAAATTGAATAATTTGATTACTTCCATTTTTATACAAGTTAAATTGTCGGTCACTGATTTTTGTGACAGAACCAAAACCATCGTAGGCAGCTTCGTTTAACAAATTAACAATTATGTTAAATTTTTCGCTTAATGAAGTTCCGTGAAGGTCTTGTTTATCCTTGGCTAACGATGAACTAAATTTTATGATTATTACTACTGCTATAATTATTATTAGTGCTATTACCATTTTATTCTGCTTTAATTAGTTCAAAATTCATGTTCTTTAAAGTCACTTCGGTGTTTTGGCGTTCAAGTGTATGGTCAAAATAGTGTACCGTACGAGTCAATATAATGCTATTTTTTAATACTGAACCACTAAATTCTACTCCATGTGTTGAAGAATTCATAAACTTCATAGTTATTTTTCCTTTATCGCAAAAGAATTCAGTACAATCTGCGTCCAATTCTGTGAGGTCTTTAATTTCATTTATCATTTCTCTGATCTGTGATTTTTCAATTTCATAAATCCCTTCCGTCTCTGCTTTAATTACACGATTTTTATTATTGAAAATCAAAACTATGGTAAATTTAAAAGGTTCCCCGTATTGAGAAATTCCTTCATGTTTACACATATAAACTCCATCTGTACGAACTTTATAGTCCGTTTTGAAATTTAATCCCTCATTTCTTTCTAAAACTTGGGCTTCATGAGGATTTGAACTTTTATATTCTTGCCAATTTTTTTCTGTGTTATTGGTTAAAAAAGTATCGTAAATGAATTTACAGATTACGAACAAGGCTACAATTCCTAAAAATGTTAAAAATGTTGTCATTGCGTTCCTGGTTTAATTATTAGTGAAATTTTTTAAGTTTTATTATTTTCTTTCTCTACTTCTTCAAATCTTTTTCGTTTAGAATACCAAACGATTAATACAACTACCAAAATAGCAAGTACTGAAGCGATGATAATAATAGGTAGAAATTTTTCTCTCTTGGCTACTGCCAACCTACGATCCAGTTCTTCTTCAGATAAATCTGCATAAACATCAATATATCCTTCATATTTTGAAACATCAATATTACTTCGAATTGTACTCGATGGGTCGGCTGAATTTTTAGGTTGATTTTCTAATAAGTATTCATCTAATCTATTAGATTCAATTAATTCGTTGATAATTTCTTCACTTCTCATCCTAAGTTGAGATGCACTCAAAGGCATGTGTGTTTGAGGATCCACACCATGGGTGTACATTGCCAATTTTTCCCAATCTATATCATAGGCTGTTATTTTTTTTATTACCCTTTCATGTTGTTCATTTTGAAAATTTGAATTATTTGCTAAAGCATATTTGTTTACATTCAGTGAGAATAACAAGATTAAGAAAAGACTATATTTCATAGATAAGAAGTTAAGATATTTTTTCATTTTCTTCCCATTTTGTAATTGGTTTTAAACAATAGATCCAAATCATTGCTATTATTGGAGATACAAATCCGAACGCACCCCAACCGTTTGCTGATCGATTTAATGCTCTTGCTCTCGCAGAACATACAAAAATTCCAATTATTTTAACTCCTAATAATAGAAAAGGTATTATAGATTCCATTTGATTAAATTTATAGG
>JBILUY010000330.1:0-8055 GCA_044370735.1 Crocinitomicaceae bacterium
GGCTTCTGCCGATGTCGTTGTAGCTGCTAATGAACAGGCTGCAAGTAGAAGGTACACCGAATACGAACGAGCTGCTTTTGCAGACCTTGACACCGTGCTATCCGAGGAGACCGACTATAGGATTCTGGCTGCTGCCAGAGGCGAGAATGTTCCAGAAGGTTCTTTTGAAAGCCGTAGGGAAATCCTTGAAAGCGGTGAAGACAGTCTCGGCACACTTGACGAGGCTGGATATACATCGGCTACTAGCTACAAGAAAAACGACAAAGCGCAATGGCGAGATAGGTACTTGCCTAAGCTCAATCAAGGTGTGCGTTATGTTGATAAGAAACTCAAGAGCCTTGGGTACGCAGAGGCGGATAACATCAAGCCTATTGACATAGAGCAGTATATCGTTGCTGACACAGGGCCAGGTAAGTTTAAGGAAGCTGGAGATTTTTATGTCAAGAACACCATGGACCCCAAGGTTCGTGAGATTCTTCAAAAGGAATACGAAGCTATCGCTTACCCTCAAGGAAAGAAGAAAGGTAACCCAGCTCCATTCATTGAAGCGCTGAGCGAAATCAACGGTACGGTCGATGACTCGTACCATACCGAGCGCTTTGATACTATGATTCGTCGCTTCGAGGAAGGTATGAGGTCGGCGAATGTCATGGCTGAGTCTATCGGTGTAGACAATCCCAAGGATGTACTTGCATGGATGCGTTGGAATGTTTCTGGGAGTGCTACGCAGGGTTCCCGTGAACAGCGTGTTGCCCGTGCTAGAGTGCTGCGTGATCACCCAGACTTTACCGAAGCGAAGGCTGCGGAGATTACAGACAAGTACAATAGAGCAACACAGAACTTCGCAGAATACGAGAAGGCTGTCAATGCACTTGAATCCTACTCCGTGCTTGGTGATTATGTGGAGAACGAGCGTGGAGCGCAAGCATTCCAACGGCTTCTGAACGACAACCTGCTTGGTGCTAATGAGAAGTACAAGCTAAACTTGCGCAGCTTGCAAGTTCTTCGTGGTGCTACGTTGACCACCGCACTCTTCGCACTTGACGAAGGCGTGGAACGTATCGAGGATAACGAGACGTACTTCGGCATTCCCGGTAGTACACTCAAGCGTTTGCTTGGTAACGGCGAGACGGCGACATACGCCATGGCCAGTGGCGGATTTATGTTCGGTGTCAAGTCACGCTTCAAGGCTGGTGCAAAGCCAGGCATGCAGGCCGGTGTCCGCAATAGTCTGCGCAAGGGTATTGAGTCAACAGCTCGACGCTTGTCAACAACGACGGAATCACTGGCAGCAATGACGCCGCAGCAACGGGACATAGCAGCGGACGACTTTATGGCTCGGAAGTATCCGTCTATCAAGCCGGGCACAGAACAGTACAATGCAATCAAGGCTGACAAGCTCGCTGCCGAAGACCTTGCTGCCGTTAAAGGTTTTACCTTGCGTCGGCTTGTTGACCCATTGCGCAAGGACAAATCGAAGGGCACGCTTGGCCTTATGTCTGACCTCATCAATGACAACAAGCTCGTTGGTGCAAAGTCGCAGTTTGTTCAAGAGTACATCGTCCAACCGTTTGCACGTACGCAGGCACAGGTGCGCCGCATCCTCAAGGAAGTCGAGGACCCAATCAACGGCATTGTTTCTGACTACATCCGCAAGTACAAGAAGGACCGTAAGTTCTGGGATGCGTTCTGGGCGCTTGACTATCGCATGAGTGATCTCGAACTCAGCGAGAAGGCGGTGTCGCGAGCGATCATAGCAGACGCACGGATTGAGGTGATGGATGAAGTCAAGAAACAATACTTCTCTGACGCTAACGGTGTTATCAATGAGACGAAGTGGGCTGACTTCATGGACTTCCAGCAGAAGCTCAACCCGCTGCGAAAGGAAGACCTGCGCACACTCTATGGTAAGAGCCTTGGCATCAACTCATGGGATATAGAGCCGCACTATGCTGAGCTACTTGTTACGAAGGACCGCTTGAACGAAGCTGTCGGCGCAGCACAGCAAGCGTTTGATGACATCAATGCAGAAATCAACACTGCCAACGAAAGCTACAAGGCTCTCGTAGATCAGGTTGGTAGAGAGCGTGCCGATGCTTTGAACCCAGGCTTCAACGAAACTATCATCGGACTTGAGAGCGCACGCAAGGATCACCAGCGCAACCTTCGCAGCCTGAACTACGAGCTTGGCAAAGTGACGAAGCGTATCGAGAAGATTGATACTATTGATGTCATGACTGAGAAGTCACAGTCTGCGTTCTACATGAATCGCCACCGTGATGATAAGGCTGTGTTCGTTGTGCGTGTACAGTTCGACCCGAAGAGCGGTATCCCTAGCACACGTCGTGAGTATGAATCACTGTCCGAAGCAAAGGCTGGACAGATAGAAATCCTGCGCGACGCCATCGTTAAGAAGCAGGCTACCTCTGCTGAGTACCAAGCGTACGTCAAGAAGAAGACGGAGCTTACGGATCGCTTGGCGGAGATCGACGCGATGGATGAGACTACGCCAGAGGTTGATGCCGAATACCAGAAGCTGAGCAAAGAGCTTGACTCCATTCAAGGATTCAAGTCGGTTGCTGACATGAGCGATGCCGAAGTGTTCCGCTTTGCAAATGACTTCAAGCAGCTTGGTACGGATGCAACAATCCAGGATATGCGCCGCCGCTCTTCTGTTACCCGTGGAAGTAGAGCTGCCAAGCAAGTTCTCGATATGGTTATGAGTAGCGCTTCCCCTGTAGAAGCACAGCTCCTAACACGTACGGTTGACAGTGGTTCGCTTATCAAGCCGGGCACGGATAACATCGACTACGTTCCTGGTCAAGGTAACTCTGCGCTTGTAGACTTCGGCAATAGCGGACAAGTCATGATAGCGCAAGGCGAAGATGCGTTCTCCATCAACGAACTCGTTGACCAGATTGACGAGATGATTGATGAGCCTATCGACAGGGCGCAGCTTCGTGAGTTGCTGGAGAAGAACTACACCTATCGGGAGACAAGCAAGAACGCACAGAACCAAAAGGTCGAAACCGTATGGGTTGACATGGGCGCTGTTCGTCGCTTGATTGAGGCATACACAGACCCGTATGTACCGAACCTTGTCAAGCGTAACAACTGGGTTGGGTACTATGATCCCGACGGCAAGTGGAATACAGACCAGCGCATTGACTATACGGTGAAGTCCATTGAGAAGATGCTCTCCCGCGTTCAGAACTACAACAACCAAGTTGCACTGCGTAATACAATCGAGCAGGCTACGAATTGGCTGGATAAGTGGGACATCAACAACGGACTGCGTGAGTATGTCACTGGATTGCAGGCGTACAATGACCAGTATTTCAAGGGTGCTGAGTGGGATAAGTTGAAGGACTACGAGATGGCTGTTCGCCGTGGCGTATCCTTTGCTACCCTAGCAGCCAACCTAGGCTCTGCTATCGGCAACCGTATCCAAGGTTTCACGATGGCTACGGCGCACGGTATTCAGAACGCTACGACGAAGTATGGCGTCGTCAAGTCAAACCCTGACGGCACGCGCAGCGAAATCAAGTGGATGCCTAGCGAGATGTCTGCTCGTGCTGAGCTGTACAAGATGCAGGAGAAGGGCGACACTGGATGGAAGGTTGTCGAAGGGTTCGCTGGGAAAGCACTCGTTGATCCACGCAGCTACGGATTGGCTATTGCTGCTATGGCTGCGCCGAATACTACACTGCGCTGGCTCGCAACACAGGACGGCTATGGCAAGCTACCGCCTTCGCAGCAGGGTAAGTGGGCACGACTGTACGATATGGCTCAGGTTGCCAACCTTGAACAAGGTGGTGTCGTTGGAAGCTATACGGTGAAGGAAGGTATCTCTACGAAGACGAGAAGAGAGAAGGCTTTGCGTGCTATCGG
Source organism: Crocinitomicaceae bacterium (assembly GCA_044370735.1). Classification (GTDB taxonomy): domain Bacteria; phylum Bacteroidota; class Bacteroidia; order Flavobacteriales_D; family Crocinitomicaceae; genus CANHVK01. Next base: position 3,892 of record JBILUY010000330.1, read on the forward strand.
ATTGGCTACGGAGGTGGTTGAGAAGGCAAATAACTATAGCTCTATTTTGCTTTCTGGTCTCGATCTTGATACACGTTTCGGCATTACCGATGCAGACTGGAAGGCGATGGGTAACGGACAGAAGTCCGATGCTATCATGGCTGCGCTTGAACCACACCGTCAACGATTGGATGCCGCTGCCCAGGCACGCGAGGTATTGCAGAGCGAAGCACTAAAGATTGAGCAGCAAATCGACGCTCTTTCCGCCGATGCCAACCGCACGCAAGAACGCATCCGTCTTGAGAGGCTGCTGCAAGAGAAGAAGAATCGCATAGCGCGGCTTGCAACAGAGCCACAAGTTCTGATTGACAGCATGCTGGAGTACGTGACGTACAACCGTGGCTTCGAGCAAGGCGATTGGGATAAGGTTTCCAAGTCAAAGCTGGAGAGGGCTATCGAAGGACTACCCGGCGGACACCTGGCGTTTACGATGACGGCCCCGATCCTACGCTCGTATAACTCTTGGCAGGGTATGATGCGCAAGGCCATGGCAACCGAGGGTGGTAAGATGGCTAAGCTCGGTCGTGCAACGGGGCCGATTATGGGCGCTGCTATCCTGACGGCACTTCTTGGTGGAGCAGCTAACCCGCTATCCATGGGTGGTGTGTTCTTGGCTGATATTGCTGCGTTGAGTGAGATGGTCTACGCCTACTTTACAGGCGAGGACGGTGAGAAACTCGACAAGATTGCTGGCCGCCAAGCGTGGGAAAAGATAGCTGCTGACATGGCTGAGAAGTATGGCATAGACCCGGTTGATGCCCGTGCTTTTGTACGTGCTGCGTGGCCACTAAGCATACTGAACCCCCAGGGTGAAGGATTCATCCGTCAATCTGCTGCCGACATCAACGTCACCGCTGGTGCTGGCATCTGGGACATCACCGGTGGCGGCACACCCGCTGGTGTTGTCCTATCAGTAGGGAAGAACATTGCAACGGCATGGGAGAACATGGCTGAGAAGTCCGGTGGCACTGGTACATGGTACGACATGGCCTATGCTGGAACCGTCATGCTGCCGACATCTGCTAAGCGTCTTACGCAGACAGCGTTACAGGCAACTATGCCTGCATCGACGGGTAATTTTGGGTTGGTGAAGGTTGATAAGTTCGGTCAACCTATCTATGATAAGAACCAGGAAGTACAGCGTCTTGACGGTATTGACATCTTCCGCAATACCTTTGTCGGCAAGCCATGGTCTGAGACACGCAGCAAGCTCATATCAATGGAAGGCGGCACGCCACTCTATACCGAGCAAGACCGCATCGCCTGGGCTAACGCTCTTGGCTCCACGAAGTACGTTCAGTTCGGTGAGAGTATCCGTGGTGCGGTGAAAGGCAAGGGCTCTGCTGAGCAGTCGAACCTTGCACTCTTCGAGCGTGATGCCGAGCGGTTGCAGCGTGTGATCACCAATAGGTACAAAGACTATAGGCCAACCATTGACAGCGCCAAGAACCAAATCAACTCGTGGTACAAAGACAATATCCCTGTGCCAATCAGTGCTGACGGTTCGCAGACGATGCCATTCCGCCAGATACTTTCGATTGTAGCATCTGGTGGCACAAAGTCTGAGACAGAAATCAAAGGCTCTGCACCTGATGAAGTTCGCAAGGATATGCTTGGACTTGCCGAGGACTGGGGACGTAGCCGTGCGGCATACGAAGGCGTGACTGCATACTATAAGGGAGGCGTCAATGCTAAGCGTTCCGACGAACTGTACTTCTACTACGACTCGAACGGCATGGAGCAGCCTATGACTGGGGAGATGTTCGCTCTACGCAAACTCGGCGAACGCTTTGCAAATTCGTACGGCCAATTCCTCTACCGTCAACAAGGACGACGGGCTATCGGTCAATAAGTGGGATCAGCGTAGCCCTGGCAATCTCCGGTGATCCGGCGTGAGCCAGGGCTATATCCACAAGGGCGACGAGATTGGCGTCCTTGCCGTACTGCTCTAGCATCCTGTACCCCCAGCCACCGACGACAGTGTATCTACCGACCTTTCGGTTGTTGGCGTAGGATTCTATGGCATCCTTCGAGTCGATGCCCTGTATCACAGCAAGCGAGCCGATGCTCTGTGCCACAGATATAGCCGTGCTCTCCGCGCAGTACACAACAAGCGGCGCACCGTATGCAGCAATGAGTGCTTGCGGGAAGGTATTGCATAGCTCTGCCATAAACGCAGCACCTGGCTTGTCGCCCATGATAATAGAGATGGCATCGGCTATGCTTATGGTGACTGGCCTATCGAGCTGCGTTCTTTGCTTGCCGTCATTGTACACCCTGACATCACCGTAGGACACAGAGTTATCCATGTCAGCCTGTGTCGGTAGCATCTTGGGAAGCACGGCCTTATACCCAAGCTCGACGTCTGGCATAACGCGCTCGTCTGGGAAGTAATGCACCAGCATGACAGCGATCTCGAACGCATCTGGCAGTGACTTGGAAATGTACGTCTCGCGTGTGAACGAGTCCACGATAAGGACGCACGTATCATAGCGGTAGATACGCACCCTTCCGTACTGTGCGCTGCACTCATCGAGCGGGTTAGCTATCTCGTAGTACCACGGAGCATTGACAACGTGGCGAGCATTCACCTCTTGGTAGGCGTAGTAGTACCGCTTGCTGTGGTCAGACCAGAAGATAGAGCCAGACGTATTGAGGTACTTCATCTGCTCCATACCTACGGCAGCTACGGCATCGACGGTAGAGAATGGACCGTTGAGTTCGTGCTCTTCGAGTCCGAGCCTTATACGACCGAAGGCCATAGCGACGGAGCGAATAGTACAAGGATGCCTAACTTCCAGCAGATGCTGTGCTCAAAGCTAAGGATGAGCGACAGGCCGACCCCGTAGAATACGCCTTCGATGGAGTCACCCGAAGCGGCGTACGATGTGAACGGCAGCGCAAGACGCAGCGGCCACGACATAAGGTATCCGAAGGTAGGCATCGTAGCCATAGCCGGTATGGCAAGGAAGTATGTAACGATACATCCGATGGCGAGTAGAGCTTCCATTATTCCCCCTGTGCGATTGAGTTGGCAAGACTGCCGAAACCGTTGACGATTGTCTGACGTGATACGTTGTCGTAGAACTGACCGGCATAGCGCATGGTTGTACGCAGGTCGTGGTGTCCGAGAAGCTGCTGTGCCTGCTTTACGCCAACGTAGTCGCTGACGATGCTGGCGCAGGTGAAGCGGAACATGTGCGGCGTAACGTGTCCGATGCCAGCACGCTTGCCATGCTTCTCCATCTGGTGCATCATGGACATGAACAGGCCAGGCCCATGCACGCCTTCGACATCTACGAACAGCTCCTTCGTGTTCGGACGTAGGGCGTAGTAGCGATAGAGCGCCTCACCAAACGGACGTCCGTTAGGCAGCTTGACATCCATGGGGATGTTGATGGTTTGCCGTGACGTGGTGTACGACTTCAGTCGCTTGATGGATAGCGTGACTTCGTTGTTGGCAATCGTAATGTCATCGGAGTCCAAGCTAACGATGGCACGTTGCCGAGCACCAGACAGCAGGAGCAGCGAGCTATACAGGTACAGCCGAGCCTGCGTGAAGTGGTTGGGGTCATCCCGAAGGAACAGGTCGAAGTACGCCTTGAGGTTTTCTTTGGGGATGATGCGCTCGGCTACCGTCTTGTTGGGCTTGTACCTACGGTTGCCCTCACGCACCCACCATAGGTAGTTCTCTTCGTCTACTAGTCCGTAGTAGTTGGCGAACTGCGCCACACATACCACGCCCAGCGAGCGGTGAGACTTAGACTTTCCTTCGAGTGTTGCGTCGAGAGCACGCATGAGGTCGCCGTCACGTAAGCCTGAGCAGAACGTCTGCTTCACTTCATCGGTGAAGTACAGGCGTGTATTGCGTACGGTGTGCTCTGAAACCTGACGGCCAGTAGCCTTGCTAGGCCGGAGAAGAAAGTGATCGAGGGCGTTTGACACCTCGTCAACATTTGTAAAGTACATGCTTGCCTCATGTATCTGTTAGTGATTGTGAATGTAACCTACGGAAAAGACGGGAGACGTGCAAGTTATATTTTACACGCTCTGTTCTTCCGCTGTGTTTTCAAGGTCAGTGTTCGTCGGCAGTGGGCGGTAGAATCGCTGCTCGGATTCTTCCCA
>JBILUY010000121.1:0-8049 GCA_044370735.1 Crocinitomicaceae bacterium
GAAGAAGTTGTCATCCTCAACTACAAATATTAAATTCTTAACTGCTGACATAGGTATATATTTAAAGTTTTATAATCTAATTTCTATTTACAATTATAAATAAAAAAAGTAATTATTAAAAGAAAATACGTAAAAAATACTAATGTTTTTTATAATTTTATAAAACAATAGTACATAATACGTATGGAAAAACAACCCATCCCAGAGAATGAAAACGAAAGATTAAAAGCTTTAAAAGGTTATAACATTCTAGATAGTTTAGATGAAGAAGTTTTTGATCGACTTACTCAATTAGCATCAGTTATTTGTGGTGTTCCTATTGCTCTTGTGAGTTTGATAGATTCAGACCGTCAATGGTTTAAATCTAAAACAGGTATTGATGTGAATGAGACAGCGAGGGACATTTCGTTTTGTCAACATGCGATTATGGATTGTGAAATTTTTGAAGTAGAAAATGCTCTTGAAGATGATCGATTTAAAGACAATCCTCTTGTTCAAGGTTTTCCAAACATACGTTTTTATGCAGGATATCCTTTAGAAGACCCTGATGGCTATAATTTAGGTACTCTATGTGTAATTGATGAGAAACCTCACAAACTTGACGATAACCAACGTCTTGCATTACAAGTTTTAGGTAAAGAAGTGGTAGCACAAATTGTTGCTCGTAAAAACCATGCGGATTTGCTCGAGTACAAAAAATTATTCGATCTTTCAATTGATATGATTTGTGTGGCAGGATTAGATGGGTACTTTAAAAAAGTGAATAATGCTTTTTCTGAAATTTTAGGTTGGTCGAATACAGAGATATTAAGTAAACCATTTTTTGATTTTATTCATCCTGATGACATTCAAGGTACCCAACAAGAAATGGAAAAACTTGGTCAAGGAATTAGGACGATCAATTTTACCAATCGATTTGTTAAAAAAGATGGAGGATATGTGTATCTTGATTGGGTTTCCCATCCAGAATTAGAAACGGGTAATTTATTTGCTATTGCTAGGGATATTTCCATAGAAGTTGCCGTGAAGGAGAGAAAAAATATTCAGGCAGAAATAGTTTCTAAAGTTTCTTCTTTTACTGTACATGATTTTAATTCAATTCAAGACATAAACAAAAAGTTAGTTCAATGTTTAATAGATGGGTTGAATGTAGATCGTGTTGGAATTTGGAGTTTCAAAGAAGAAGGGCTCGTTTGTGATTTATTAATTGATTCAAAAGACAAAGAAACAATACATAAAGGTCAAATAATAGATAAAAATAATTTCCCGAATTATTATCAAACACTACTAAAAGGACTACCTATTGTTGCCTCAAATGCATTAACAAATCCGGACACACTTGAATTTAAAGAATCTTATCTAATTCCTCATGGAATTAATTCTATGTTGGATATTCCATTTTGGAGAGATGGAAATTTGGATGGAGTAATTTGTTGTGAATCATCCATGGAAAACAGAAAGTGGCTAGATTCAGATCTTTCTTTTGCTAAAACGATGACCGATGCTGTTTCGATGAAACTTTTTGAATTTGAGCAGAAAGAAAAAGACAAAGAAGCTTTAATTATAAATACACGACTTAAAAATTTATTATCGAATTTCCAAGAAGCTGTTTTAGTAGAAGATGAAACAAGACATATCGTAGTAACAAATCAAACATTTTGTGATTTCTTTGGCATTCCAGCACCACCTGATGTTTTGATTGGAATGGATTGTTCTAATTCTGCAGAACAATCTAAAAGTTTATTTAAAGATCCTGAAGGATTTGTGAAAGGGATAGACCAAATTTTGAAAGACCAAATTGTTAAAAAAGATGAAGTCTTAGAATTAGTTGATGGACGTATTTTTGAACGTGATTATGTTCCGATTTTCTTAGATGGTAAATACAATGGTCATTTCTGGAAATATAGAGATGTAACAGAAAAACATAAAATCACAAAAGAGTTAGAAATTGCTAAAAATGAGTTAAAAGCAACCTTTGATTCCTTGACAGAAGGGGTAGTTGTTCAAATTCCTTCCGGTGAAATTATAAGTTGTAATCCTGCTGCAAGTCGTATTTTAAAACTATCTGAAGATCAAATGATGGGAAAAACATCGATGGATCCTGATTGGAATGCGATTAAAGAAGATGGTTCTCCTTTCTCCGGTGAAGAACATCCAGCAATGGCGGCTTTGAAATCCGGTAAATCAATTTACAATACCATCATGGGGGTTCGAATCAAAGAAGATGAGCCTTCTTGGATTAATATAAATGCACAATTATTACCTAATGGTGCGGGAGTGGTTTGTACTTTCTCGGATGTGACTGAGCGCAAACAAATGGAAGAAAACCGTTTAAAATTAATTGAATTACAATCATCAAATCGTTTGGCTGAAGAGACGTTAAAGGCTAGAGAAGAATTCTTAGCAAATATGAGTCATGAAATACGTACACCAATGAATGCAATCATCGGGTTGTCAAATTTGATGGAAAAAGCAGGAGAGTTGAATGAAAAACAAAAAAGTTATTTAGATGTAATTCAGTTAAATTCAGACAATTTGCTAGGAATTATTAATGATATTTTAGATTATTCAAAATTAGAATCTGGAAAATTTGAAATGGAAACAACTGATTTTAATATCTCAGATTCCATCAAAAACATCGTAAGTTCAATGCAAGTATTGGCAGACAATCATGAAATTCAACTGTATACGAATATTGATGCTAAATTACCTTCTTTTGTAAAAGGTGACTCGTTGCGTTATTCTCAAATTTTAACTAACCTTCTCTCAAATGCAATCAAGTTTTCGAATAGAAATGATGTAAATGTTGAAGTTTCGTTGATAGAAGATTTAGGTGCTAAAATTAAATTTGTTACCAAAGTAATTGATCATGGTATTGGTATTGCTCACGATAAAATAAAAGATATTCTTAAACCTTTTACTCAAGAAACTACTTCTACAACACGTAAATACGGTGGTACTGGTTTAGGATTATCTATAGTATCTAAGTTATTGGAATTTATGGGGTCTGAACTTAAAATCGAAAGTGAATTAGGTAAAGGTTCTATCTTTTCGTTTGAGTTAATACTTGAGAAAGGCCAGCAAATTTTGGTTTCAAAACAAGAAAAAATAACATTAAAAGGTAAGTATAGACTTCTTTTAGTGGAAGATAATCAATTTAACCAATTGGTTGCAACGGATACTTTAATTGATTGGAATTCAAATTTTGATATTTCTATTGCCAATAACGGACAAGAAGCGCTAGATATTCTACAAAAAAATACATTTGATTTGATTTTGATGGATATTCAAATGCCTGTAATGGATGGATATACTGCTACGAGATTGATTCGCTCATCTAATCAAGCTTTTTCAAATACACCCATAGTTGCAATGACTGCACATGCCTCTTCTCTTGAAGTTGAAAAATGTTTAAGCATGGGAATGAATGCCTATATTCCAAAACCTTTTAATCAACAAGATTTATACGAAAAAATTGCTCGTATTATTTATGATTCTAACAAGGAAGAGGTAACTACTATTGAAGAAAATGAGCAATTAGATGCTAATACTTCTCAAAATATAGATTTTAAAGTAATTAATATTCAAGCTATTCTAGATTTTACTAAAGGCAAACCAGATCGAATTTTGAAAATGGTTAATATGTTTTTACAAGAAACACCGGCCGAACTCAAACGATTACAAGAACTATTTGATGCAAAAGATGCTCCTGCATTACGAACTTTAGCTCATTCATTTAAACCTAAATTTACCTATATGGGTATGCCTGCGCTATCCGAAATCGCAAAACAAATTGAACATGCAGCAGGTGAGGGAAGGTTGAATGAGGAAGTTCTAAATAATATCAAGTTCATTCATGATCAATCAATCATAGCAATGAATGAATTAAATGTTTTTGTTTCTTCTTACATTAATTTATAAATTTTTATTTACGTATATAAGCAGAATTCTATTACTTATATTTATTTAATTTATTAACTAATACTGCTTATTTTATGGTAAAATATTTAAAACCTGATATTTATCAACTTTTATAAATTCACTTACGCATAACTTGGCTAAAAATATTTAGTATGTTACGTAGGTTTTACAACTTAGGAATTAAGTTTAAATTATTAATCGGGTTTTTAATAATTGCGTGCTTGTCTGGTTTGATAGCATTGAGTACATTCTATGCTATTCATTTATTAGACCAGAATAAATCAAATTATGATATTTCATTGAGATTAAGCGCAAGTGTTTCTGAATTAGAAGATTATCTAAAAATAGAAAAGAGAGGAGATCTTCTAAAAAAATCATTTTCTAAATTAAATGAGATTGAAAAAGATGTGAATTCAATTTCAAAAACAGATTTTTTAATCAAATCCAGAAAAGTTTTATTATCAAATACCCAACAAATTAAACAACTACTTGAAAAATTCAAGTCAAATGGTGAAATTGATTTATATAAAAGTATTCACCCTAAATTAAATACCATCAATAATCAATTAATATATTTTCATAAATCAATCAGTGAAAATCATACTAAAATCACGTACGCAACTAAAGTTCAGAACATAGCTTTAATGATTTTAGGAACAATAGTAGCACTTTCAATTGCTTTATTTTTGTCTAATTATATTGTTAATCATATTCATTTAATAAGAGATAACATAGATAAATTAAAACGTGGTAATTTGCCAAGTTTTATTGAAGTTGACTCGAAAGATGAAATAGCAGAAATTACAGAATCGATAAATCAACTTACCTTAGGAATTAAAAACACGTCTCAATTTGCAGGTGAAATTGGTAAAGGAAATTTTGAAAAAGAATTTCAACCTTTAAGTGAAGAAGATGTTCTTGGTAATTCCCTTTTATCGATGCGTGTTAACTTGATTAAAGTTGCCGAAGATGAGAAAAAACGTAATTGGGCGACTGAAGGGTTAGCAAAATTTGGAGACATCTTAAGAGCAAATAACGAAGGACTTGAAATACTTACAGATAACATAATCTCCAATTTGGTTAAATATTTAGGAGCAAATCAGGGTGGATTATTTGTTGTCAATGATACAAATCCAGTGGATAAACACCTTGAATTAATGGCTTGTTATGCATGGAATAAAAAGAAATATCTACACATGCGAATCGAGGAAGGGGAAGGTTTGATAGGTCAATGTTGGCAAGAAAATGATACCCTTTATATTACTGATGTACCAAAAGATTTTGTAAATATTACTTCTGGATTAGGTGATGCAAATCCTAATTCGTTCTTGATTGTACCGTTGAGTGTAAACGATGAAATTTTCGGGGTAATTGAGGTAGCTTCATTTAATTTCTTCGAAGATTATCAAATCGATTTCGTAAATAAATTAGCGGAAAGTATTGCTTCTACTTTATCTACTGCTAAAACAAATGAACGTACAAAGCACCTTTTAGAACAATCGCAAGCTCAAACTGAACAAATGCGTGCGCAAGAAGAGGAAATGCGCCAAAATATGGAGGAGATGGCTGCTACGCAAGAGGAAATGTCTCGAAAAGAATTAGAGATGACTGATATGTTTCAGAAAATGCGTCAACAGGAAGAGGAAATGCGTCAAAATATGGAAGAGATGCAAGCCATTCAAGAACAAATGGAAGCTTCACAACAAGAAATGCAAGCACAAAAAGACATCATAGATGCGGTCGCAATTGTTTCTAAAACAGATGTTTTGGGTAATATTACATATGTAAATGACCAATTTTGTAAATGGGCTAAGTATACCAGAGAAGAAGTAATGGGTAAAAACCACCGAATCCTTCGTCACGAAGACATGCCTGCAGCGGCTTTTGATGATATGTGGAAAACAATTTCATCAGGAAAAATTTGGAGAGGAGAGGTTAAAAATAAAGCAAAAGATGGTTCCGTTTATTGGGTAGATGCCATCATTGCTCCTGTTTTAGATGAATTTGGTAAACCGAAAGAATACATTGCACAGCGATTTGTAATCAATGACCAAAAAGAGAGAGAGCGTAAAATGCAAGAAATTCTTGAGAAAACAACTGCTCAAGAAGAAGAAATTCGTCAGAATTTAGAGGAAATGCAAGCAACTCAAGAAGAGATGGAGTTGGTGCAAAGACAAATGGAAGCGCAAAATAATATCATTAATAGTACAGCAATTGTTTCCAAAACAGATTTATTAGGAAACATTACTTATGTGAATGATGAATTTGTTAAATGGGCGAAATATTCAAGAGAAGAGGTTATGGGCAAAAACCATCGTATCCTACGTCACGAAGATATGCCTGCTGCTGCGTTTGAAGACATGTGGAGAACGATTTCATCAGGTAAAATTTGGAGAGGTGAAGTTAAAAATAAGGCAAAAGATGGATCCATTTATTGGGTAGATGCCATTATCGCACCGATCTTAGATGATGCTGGTAAACCGAAAGAATACATAGCACAACGTTTTGTTATAAACGAGCAAAAAGCCAAACAAGAGGAAATGGCACAAATGCTTGAAGAGACTCGTGCGCAAGAAGAAGAAATTCGTCAGAATTTAGAAGAGATGCAAGCAATTCAGGAGGATATGGAGCGTCAACAACGTGAAATGTTAGCTCAAACAAATATCATCAATAGTGTTGCAATTGTTTCTAAAACCGACTTACAAGGAAATATCACCTATGTAAATGATGAATTTGTGAAATGGGCGAAATATTCTAAACAAGAAGCGATGGGTCAAAATCACCGAATTTTAAGACATCCGTCTATGCCTGATGCTGCTTTTGAAGAAATGTGGAAAACAATTTCTTCAGGTCAAATCTGGAGAGGTGAGGTGCTAAATAAAGCAAAAGATGGTTCTGAATATTGGGTAGATGCAATCATCGCTCCGATTTTAGATGATTCAGGTAAACCAAAAGAATATATTGCCCAACGTTTTGTTATCAACGAGAAAAAAGAACAAGAGCAAAAAATGCAAGAGTTAATAGAAAAGTTAAAAGACAAAAATTAGGTTTGTTTAATAATTAGGAAAGGGTATCTATTTTTGGATACCCTTTTTCTTTTTAAAATAGGACATAGTGTTTAATGAATGTTTCTAAATTATAATTTGAATATAAATAACCTGTAAAGCCCGATACTAGGAATTCATATTTTATTAATTTTTTTGAAATATAACCTAAAATGACACTACCTACATTTACTTATGCCGAGTAAATGATTAGTATGATTTCTTCATTAAAATTTAAGTTCTATTCTACATTCTTGTTATTGAGTTTCTTGAGTGTTTTCATTGTTTTTTCAAATCATTTAATGAAAAAAGAAGAGCAAAAAATAAACACGTTAGAAAACCTAATAAACAAAACGTATATATTAACACTTGAGAATAGCAAGAGTATAACTGAATTTATTCAAAATGATTCAAGAAATCCAAAATTCTTTGAAAAAGGTGAATCTGAGTTAATAGATAAAATCAATTCAAATTATTTTCAAATTGAAAATAATCTGGATCAAATTTCATTAATGAAGTTAGTTCGAACGATGAAATTAAATCCGAATTTAAATCATTTAAAATCAGCTATTTATAAACAACATTCAAATTATACCCTATTAAAAAATTGGGTTTTTAAAAGAGGATTTACAGAGTTTGGGTATATCGGTAATATGAGAAAATCAATACATAATATTGAAGATAAATACCCAGAATTTCAGGTTCCAATTCTTTCAATTCGAAGAAATGAAAAAGATTATTTACTTCGTTTGGATTCTGTATATGTCAAAAAACTAGATACTGAATTAGATTATTTAATTTCCAAAATTAAAGCTGTAAATGCGAATGGATTAAATGATTTATATAGTTATAGAACTAATTTTAACAAAATTGTAAGAATAAATAACTTAATTGGTTCAAATCAAGATCAAGGAATTTTTTCTTTGTTAATTAAAAATGACGATGAAATAAAATTAATCTCAACAAAATTTATTCGTTTATTGAAAAACAAAAAAGGAGAAATAGAATCTTCACTTGAATCAATCTTTTATTATACTTCAGTAATAGGTATTATTCTTAGTTTGATAATTGCTATATATTTTTC
>JBILUY010000267.1:0-3183 GCA_044370735.1 Crocinitomicaceae bacterium
TCAATAGTTTCTCAAATTGCAGACGGCTTTTTAGACAACCTTCACATCAGAAAAACACTAGAAAAAAAACAATGAAGCATTAATACAATGCAAATTTTATAATTCACACTAACATTTCATTCACACCATTTTAATAAACTCTTGCATTTATTGTGTTTATAATTGATCGGTTTTTTAAAAAGAAATCAGAGAACGAATAAAGCTTGAAAATGATAATTTTGTAACCATACTAGATTTAATTAATTATGCTTAAAATAGGGTCATTAGAATTGAATAAAATTCATCAAGGAAATTGTATAGAGTTATTAAAAAAAATACCTGATAATTCTGTCGATCTGATTTTTGCCGACCCTCCTTATAATTTACAATTAAACAATGAACTTTATAGACCAAATCAGACAAAAGTAGATGCAGTCAACGATTCGTGGGATAAATTTGAATCGAAAGAAGAATACGATGAATTCACTACTTTATGGATGAAAGAATGCCATAGAGTTTTAAAGCACACAGGAAGTTTTTGGGTTATAGGAACCTATCATAATATTTTCAGAGTGGGAAGCATACTTCAAGATTTAGGTTTCTGGATTTTAAATGATATAATTTGGGTTAAAACAAACCCTATGCCTAACTTTAAAGGAACAAGATTCAATAATGCTCACGAGACCTTAATTTGGGCTTCCAAATCAAAAACTTCGAAATATACATTTCATTATCATTCAATGAAAGTGATGAACGATGATTTACAAATGCGCAGTGATTGGTTAATTCCAATTTGTCAAGGAGAAGAGCGAATTAGAATAAATGGACAGAAAGCACATTCTACACAAAAACCTCTAGAGCTATTATATCGAGTGATAATATCGTCATCTAATCCCGGAGACATTATTCTAGATCCGTTTTCTGGTAGTGGAACAACTGCTGCTGCAGCTAAACGATTAGGTAGAAATTTTATAGCTTTTGATCGAGAAGAATTTTATGTTCAGGTCGCAAATGAAAGAGTTGAAAATATAAATCCTATCGAAAATGTTAATTTGGAATATAAAATTGAAAAAAGAAAACCTAAGGTGCCATTTGGAAACTTATTAGCAAAAGGGATGATTGAAGTAGGTGAAATTATATATTCAAAAGACGAAATATGCTCTGCTAAAATCCTAGCTGATGCCTCTTTAGAAGGCAATGGAATTGTGGGATCTATTCATAAAGTAAGTGCTGCCTATCTAAAAAAAGAAAATCACAATGGTTGGAATTATTGGTTTGTAAAAAGAAATAAAGAATTAATTAGTATTGATCAATTGCGATTAGATTACGAAGAAAAATATATGAATTCCAAAGTCTAATAACTTTTACAGATGAGTTCAAACAAAATTGGAAACAATCAATTTAATTGTGACACATGTTTAACACGATGTGATGGTAAAACAGTACCTCAATTTGATTTTGAAAAAGATGTGCTATTTTCAGAAGCAATAGAAAATGAAATTATCGAAAAAATAAATAAAGAGTATCCTAATCTGTATGCGATTAAAACCAAAAAAGATGGATATCCAGATATAGAAGTGAGAGATCAAAACGATAAAACGATTTGCTTGTTATATATAGAAATTAAAGGACAAGCAAGAACTTTTATGTCCGTTCAACGAATATTACCAAATTCAAAGCTATTTCCTTCTGAAACTATCGCATGTAATTTAAGTGATCTTGAAAGATATTTCACAATTAAAGATCATGAAAAAGTTCCAATCTACTTAACATGGTGTTTGATGAATAGGCCGTGTATCACTGGATCAAATAAAAATGAAAAAAAATTTTATACGCAAGAAATTGATGTGTTAAGAAAAATTAGAATTAGTGACACTTTTAACAATCGAAGATTTAGAAGAGCTTCTGGTAAAGGAGATTTTATTAATGGTGTTCACAAAGGAGTAGTTGTAAATTACCACTTTTCATTAAATGAACTAAATGAAGGATTGTTAAATTTAAGTGAATATAACTGAAACGAAAATTTCTATTTAATCTTATAAATAAAAAAAGGGGAAAGTTTAACTTTCCCCTTTTTTGTTTTGAAACTACAATTAGTTAATCACAATTTGTTTTCTTTCTACTCTGTTATTCTCTAAGTGAACTTCTAGAATATAAACTCCTGGTCTAAAATTCTCGACATTTATTGTTGAAGAATTTTCAGAACCTTTGAAACTTTCAGAATGAACTAATACACCATTAGAAGAAATCAATTTAATTTCTTTTTCAACAGAAGAGTCAGCCCCAACTATATCAATATTTATAATGTTATCAACTGGATTTGGATAAACATTTAAGAAAATTTCCTCTTGAACAACTTTCGCATTTTCATTTGAAATGTCAATTGTTTCAGTTGGTGTGATTTTTCTGTAAATTGAAGTATTTCCTTGGTTGTCTACAATAAATTCATAACCTTGGTACTTTTTACTATCAGTACCACAGTATGCATAGATATCATAAATACCAGCTGTTAAATTATCAGTATTGATTGCTTTACTTTCTCCTAATTTATTGTAAATAGATACAAACGTTTGTTCAGTAACAGAAACAAATACACCACTACTATTTTTCTTTCTTAATCGGTACTTGTTATTTGTTGAACCGTATGAAACAACAAACTTTAATTTATTACCATCTACTTCAATATTTAAACGAATACCTAAGCAGTTCTCTCTAACGTCAGCATAGTAGTTGTTTTTAACATCTTGAGAAGCTAATGCTTTTCCATAAAGTTTAAATTCATCAAATAAAAATTTCAATGATTTATTCTTTCCATCAAAACCAGCAACCAATTTAGAGTTATTATCAACTAATAATTCTGATTTAAATTCAGCAACTTGTTTATCATTCACAAATACAAAATTACTATCAGCTCTATGCGTCACTACGATTTGATTCCATGTACTTAGATCTACTTTATAACGAGTATTCACAGTTGTTGAATTAGTAGATTTCCCAAATTGTACTTTTAAATATCCATTTTTATCAGCAACTAATTCTAATCGTTGTGTTTGGTCTCCGTTAGGAATAGATATTAAAGTTGAATTATTATACTTAGGCATTTCCAATAATTTATACCAAAATGAAAGTGAATATTCAATCATTGTATCAATATCAACAAAATTCTCAAATGCTAAATTATCTGTTGCATTGAAAATTTTAAAT
>JBILUY010000142.1:0-6639 GCA_044370735.1 Crocinitomicaceae bacterium
TGATCTTGTTTCAGGTTCATCGGTGAATTATGATAAAAAAGATTCGTTGGTTAAATCGGAGAAAAATACTCAAATTTCATATTTTGTTAATCGCTTGTGTGATAGTTTACAGATAGATAAAGACAATGTAGTTGTTGATTCATCCTTTTCCTTTCCAGAACGATTTCATCCGATAAAATCTGATAAAGTAGTATTCAATGAAGGAGAACTTCGTGTTTATCGTCATTGGAAGTGGGGCGATTCAATCAAAGCAACACAATCATTTTTTAATTGGATAGATCAGTTTGGAGATCAAAAACAAAGTTTGACAGTTGGAGATCAAATCAAAGTTCAAAAAACAGGATTTTTAGTACTATTACAAGATAAAAGCATCGTATATCTTGAATTTGGTCGTACCTTTAAACCTGAATATTATCTCCATAAATTAACCAATAGTGGTTTTGGAAAACATTGGAAATACATTCTTTATCAGCAACCTTTGAAGAAAACCAATTGGATAGATTGTATTTCTGATACAACAAAATGTCCGCTTTATCCTTCCAAAGTAGAGGAGAAAAATGCAATACAAAAGAAGAAAAAATGAAATTAGTAAATAGAAGTTATTTGACAATCAGACCCAAACAAGCATTTTGGGATTGGGCAAATCCATTGCAAGAAGACCTTACATTTGGTGAGGGAGATGATGTAGAGTCAAACATTTATTTGGTTGAAGAAGATTTTTATGATTTAATTCCGGTGTTGGAAAAGAATTACAAAAAGATTTTTTCAAATGAATTATCTGCTGTAACAGAAGACAATAGTTTGTGGCCAGAAAAAGTAAGTTTTGAATTGTTTTTAGATTGGTTTACTGTGGATTATGGTTCGATGGTGATGGATCTAGAAAAAAGTGATTTAAGAGCAGATTTTATTGATTAATATGTATTTAAAACAAATATCATTAATCAATTTTAAAAATTACGATGAGGTTTCCTTCGAATTCTCAAAGGGTATTTCGTGTTTTGTTGGCTACAATGGAATAGGGAAAACAAATGTGTTAGATGCAGTACATTATTTAAGTATGTGCAAATCCTATTTAAATCCGATTGATAAACAGAATATTCGCTTTGGTGAACGTTTTTTTGTCATTCAAGGAACGTGGGATCAAGAAGGAAAAGAAGTGGATATTTACTGTGGGGTAAAAGCAGGAGAGAAAAAGATTTTCAAACGAAATAAAACGACCTACGAAAAATTAGCGGACCATATCGGGCAATTTCCCTCGGTGATGATTTCACCATACGATCGAGATTTGATTTCAGAGGGAAGTGAATTGCGAAGAAAATGGGTGGATGGTATCATTTCACAATACAATCATTCGTATTTAGATATTTTGATGCGCTATAATAAAGTGCTAGATCAACGAAATATGTTGCTGAAAAAATTCTTTGAAAATGGATTTTTTGAGCGCGAAAGTATGGAGGTTTGGGATGAACAATTGATTCATTATGGAAATCAAATTTACAAAGAACGTGTAGCCTTTTTGGATGAATTTATTCCAACTTTTCAATATTATTATACCTATATCGGAAAGGATACCGAAAATGTACAAGTGGAATACCGTTCTCAATTAAACGAAGAAACGTTTGAAAAGTTATTGGAATTAAACCAACGCAAAGACGCTTTCGCTACACATACGACAACAGGAATACATAAGGACGATTTTATTTTTACAATCAATGAGTTGCCTGTAAAGAAATTTGGTTCGCAAGGGCAACAAAAATCGTTTGTTATTGCATTACGATTAGCGCAGTTTGATTGGTTAACCAAAAAATTGAATCAAAAACCGATATTGTTATTAGATGATATTTTTGATAAATTGGATAACCAACGCGTTACGAAATTGATGCAATTGGTTTCTGATAATGTATTTGGTCAAGTGTTAGTCACTGATACAGATAAGAATAGGGTAGAGTCCATTTTTAATTCAATTGATGCAGATTTTCAATTGTTCGATTTAGAAACTATTAAAGTGAACGAAACAAATGGATGAGAAAAAAAGAAATTCAGGAGAACAACCGCTAGGGGATTTAATTGATAAGTTGTTAAAAGCCTATCAATTGGATGGTAAAATGAAAGAATTCGACGTTATATCCAAATGGGAGGAAATGATGGGGAGAGCTGTATTTCTTCGTACAAAACAAATTTATATTAAAAATAAAATCCTATTTCTTCAAATAGATTCTTCGATTATGCGAGAGGAATTAAAGTATGGCAAGGCCGTAATTATTCAACGTGTAAATGAATATGCGGGTTCTGAAATTATAAAAGACGTTTGGTTTTCATAAATTTTTGTTAAAATTTCAATTTATTTCTTTGTAATTCAAAAAATAGCTATAAATTTACCACGGTAAATAAATAATAAATAAAATATATCATGAAAAAAGCAACAGTAATGGTAGGGTTGGTATTCGCCCTTTTCTCTTTCAAATCTTCTGAAACAACAACTTGGACAATTGATCCAGTTCATTCAAGAGTAGGGTTTGGTATCACGCATTTAGGAATCAATGAAGTTATCGGTTACTTTACAAAGTACGAAGCTAAAGTTACTACAACTAAAGCTGATTTCTCTGATGCTCAATTTGAATTAACTGGAGATGTTGCAAGTGTTAGTACAGGATATGATGGATTAGACGGTCACTTAAAAGCTTCAGATATGATGGATGCTGCTGCAACACCTAAATTTACATTCAAAAGTACTTCTGTACAAAGCAAAGGAGGTAAAAATTTAGAAGTGAAAGGTGATTTAACATTACACGGGATAACTAAACAAGTTACTTTAGATGCAACTTACAATGGTTCAGTTGTACACCCAATGTCTAAAAAAGATGTTGCAGGTTTTAAATTAACTGGAAAAATCAACCGTAAAGATTTTAAAGTTGGTGAACAATTACCTGATATGGTAGCAAGTGATATCGTTACTATCAATGCAACTGCAGAATTTTCTAAAAACTAATATGAAGAGATTTTTATCTTTGGCAACGCTATCCGTACTTTGGGTAGCGTTTGCTTTTTCACCGAGTGAGAACAACACTTGGAAAATAGATAAAAAATATGCGGTGAAATTCTTTAATAAATCGGTTGGTGGAGAATTTCTAACTTTCTCAGGAGAGGTAATTTTTGATCCTGTACAATTAGAGAATAATCGCTTTCATTTATCTGTAGACCCAATGTCGGTGAATACAGGAAACAAAATGCAAAATGGACATATTCAAAACAAAGAATGGTTAGATTCTAAAACCTATCCAAGTATTGATTTTACTTCAACTGCTTTTGAAAAAGTAGGAGATAATTTCAGTGTAGTTGGAGAAATGAATATGCACGGTGTAAAACGCAAAATGAAAATTCCTTTTTCTTTTACTCCGGATGGTAAAAAGAAAGGATTAGTTAAATCAACTTTTTCTTTTAATCGTTTCGATTTCAACATCGGATCACCAACTGATGGTGTTGATTCAGTGATGACGATTGAGGTTACCATGCCTTTAAAAAAATAAACTTAATATTTATAGAGGTGTAATTTTACTAGTAGTTTTCTTGTAATTACAGAACTTAAATAAGAAAAACCATTAGGATTTATACCTCTAGATATTAACTGATTAATTCTAAAAATATTATAGAAGTTTTTATAATTTCCGTTTTCTGGTTTTTGCATTCTTCCATTTATTTGAGTTGAATCTAAACCGTATTCATGTGTTAAACAGTAATTTAAACTTTCGGAACTCAGGATTACATCACATTCTTCTTTTGATTTATTTGTTTTTTCAAATCCACCGTGTGATAAACAAAAAGATTGATTGTAATCATCTATAAAAATAAAAGTTGGTTTCAGATAAGATTTTATTAAATAGCTAGTTTCGTTTTTCAGAACTTTAACAAAATTGATTGCGTTATTTTTAATGTTTCAAATTCTACAGAAATAGAAGGTGTACAATTTTCTAATTTAATATTCTTTGCATACTCTTCTTCAAATTTTTGAAGTGATATTTCTGAATTATGTTCTTTATATGGAATATAAACGTCACCTGGAAATAAAAGTATTGGTAAAGAGTTAGTTTTATCTTTGATGTAATTATAAACTTTTGAAGGGGTGTTTACACTGTCATTCATCCAAAAGTTTTCAACATGAGAAAAATAGACAAAACTTGCCATTGGAATCGTAATACTTGGTTGGAAAATTTCTACTTGAAATTTAAGCCAAGAAAGTTTATCGTTAGCTTTCTTTTCTCTCAAATGTTTTTGATCAGGATTTCCAACCCAATATGCATAGGAAAATTGAGTTAGTAAGACATCAACTTTTCCGACTTTATTTTTAATTTGTTTTGCAGAATAGAGATTTCTAATACCACAATCATTTGTATTCAATAAAGTACGATCTTTTGATTTAAAACAAATCCAAGAATCTCCTTCTTGGTAGTGTTCACATAAAACTTTTAAATCGCTATTTATGTTATACCATTGATCTTTTTTAAGTTCAATCACTTTTTTGAAACCTAGATCATTACAAAAATTCAAGACTCTTTTATCGATAGTATATTGAAATAAAACTGTTATGTTTTTTCTATATTCTGCAGGTATTTTTTTTATGTTGGGAGGAAAAAAATGATCAGGGTGCTCATGAGAAAACCAAATGTGATCTATGTTTTTAAAGTCTTCAAAGGTAAATTTTGAAGGAGTTATTAAACTCCATCCTTTATTAAATACAGAACCTTCAATCCATGGATCACAAATTATATTGTTTCCATTGTGTTTAATTATAATGCTTGAGTGATTTACAAATTCTATATTCATAAAAGATAACCTTTTTATATTTTATGTAAGTTTACTTAAAAAAACGCAATAAAAAAATGATTATTATTAACTTATTTTATTTTAATAATTAATAGAAAGGGGCTGTAGACTATCTAAAATTAAATTTATTCACAATCAATTAATTGTGTCGTGTGAAATCGAATTTATGAATTTTTTGTTTTTTTCTAACTGCTAAACAGTAATTTGTTTTGATTTTCTTTTGAAGTGTTTTAGGCAATAAAAAGACATCGTTCGTTTTTAAAGGGATTATAAAACTTGTATCATTATTTGTGAGTTGTTTTTGAGTTTTTATAAAAGAGACATTTAGTGATTTTTTTGATATGCTACAAGATGTTATTATAAATCCAATTACAATAAATGAATTGAAATTGTTTAATAATTTGATGAAATTCATAAAGTAACTTTTGAAATTTTTATTTTAATATAGTGTAATTTGATTAAAATAAAAAATCATCCTCCTTAATCCTCCTTCAAAGGAGGAAACATAATCCTCACGTAAAATATCACTTTCCACTTTCCTCTTTCCACTTTCCTCTTTTTACTTTCTACTGAATCTTTTCCACAAAAAAAAAGCGTCTCTTTACAGAAACGCTTTTCATAAATCTTGATATTCAATTATTTTTTAGAATCTACCTCTACAGCAGCTAACTCATCAGATTGGTATTCACCGCTATCTAATTTAGATTTTAATTTTTTGAAAGTGTCAATCGTGTATTGAACATCTTCCATTGTGTGTGCTGCAGTTGGAATGATACGTAACATAATCACATCTTTCGGTACTACAGGGTAGATTACGATAGAACAGAAAATGTTGTAGTTTTCACGTAAGTCGAACGTTAAGTTTGTAGCCTCAGCTAACGAACCTTTCATGAATACTGGAGTTACAGGAGAGTTTGTATGACCGATATTGAAACCAGCATCTCTAAATCCATTTTGTAACGCGTTTGTAATTTCCCAAAGTTTGTTTTTCAATTCAGGACGAGTACGTAACAATTCCAAACGTTTTCTAGCACCAATTGTGATTGTCATTGGTAATGCTTTCGCAAACATTTGAGAACGCATGTTGTAACGTAAATATTCAACGATACTTTCGTCTGCACAAATAAATCCTCCGATAGAAGACATCGATTTAGCAAAAGTTCCGAAAAGTACATCGATTTCGCTTTGAACACCTTGTGCTTCACCAGCTCCTTGACCAGTTTCACCTAAAGTACCAAAACCATGAGCATCATCAACGAATAAACGGAAGTTATACGTTCCATTTTTTCTAAATTCTACGATTTCTTTTAATTTTCCTTGATCACCTGCCATTCCGAAAACACCTTCCGTAATTACAAGGATTCCACCACCAGTTTGTTCAGCCAAACGAGTTGCATTTCTCATTTGTTTGTCGAAACTTTCCATGTCATTGTGTTGGAATACGAAACGTTTTCCTGTGTGAAGACGCATACCATCTAAGATACAAGCATGAGATTCACTATCATACACAACGATATCATTTCTATCTAATAAGCTGTCAATCGCTGAAACCATACCTTGATAACCAAAGTTTAACAAGATACAATCTTCTTTACCCATAAAATCAGCTAATTCTGATTCTAATTTTTCATGTTCAGCTGTTTGACCAGTCATCATTCTAGCTCCCATTGGGTAAGCCAAACCATATTGTTCTGCTGCTTTCGCATCTGCTTCACGTACTTCTGGGTGATTCGCTAGTCCTAAATAGTTATTCAAAGACCAAACTAAACACTCTTTACCACGGAAAATCATTTTATTACCTAATTCACCTTCTAATTT
>JBILUY010000123.1:0-7825 GCA_044370735.1 Crocinitomicaceae bacterium
CTCTATTGATAATAACCTAGCAAGAAGCATGGTTGTTACAAAACTTCCACCACTAAAAACAGCTTGATCTACAAGTACTAAACTGTTTTTCAGTTTATTTAACATATCTATTTAGAAGTTTGTTTAATCCTATGAACTTAAAGAATGATTTATCCTTGATATAAAAATTAAATTCCTTTAATAGACTTGGATTATAGTTATATCTATTCAAAACAAAATACATTTCTGGGAAATTATATTCTTCTTTCATTAATTCAGTTTCAAAAATTCGTTTTTTAGGTGATAAACGAGCATCTAACACAATTAAATTAACATCTGAAAGGCTCATGATTGATTTTGCTTTCGTTTCTATGTCTAGTGGTTCATTTATAACAATAATAACATCATATTTGGATCTTAAATCTTGAAACAAGTCATTCATTTTATCTTTCGTAAATGCATTATATCTCGGATTTGTTAGATTTCTTATTTCAATTTCATGATACATAAAATATTCATTTGTATCACTGTTAGGATTAAGTTCTAAAGCATCAGCAACGTCTAACAACAATACTTTTCGTTCTTGTTTTACAAATGCTTTTGCTAAATAAAGAGCATTATATACTGAACCAGCTATTAACCTAAAAGATGAAATTGTGATAATAGAATTTGGTTTAACCAAACCTTTTACTTCAAGTTGTATCGCCTCCTTTAGGAAGTGTTTCATTTTGTCATCTTCTCTTTTTAATTTAGGAGTAAGAAGTGCAATTGGAATAGTTGAATTTGTTTCAATCGTATGTACATCATTCACCTT
Organism: Crocinitomicaceae bacterium; assembly: GCA_044370735.1. Classification (GTDB taxonomy): domain Bacteria; phylum Bacteroidota; class Bacteroidia; order Flavobacteriales_D; family Crocinitomicaceae; genus CANHVK01. The sequence continues at coordinate 794 of JBILUY010000123.1, forward strand.
TGCTTTTAATTGGTGTACAATAAAGATGAACAAAACGGATGCAAACATTCCAAGAATTGCAGAAACAATTATTATGATCGTACGATTAGGAGAGACAGGATCAAGTGGTACTTCTCCGGGAGAAATTATTTTATGAAAGGCCATTTTTGCTGCAGCTGCAATTTCTGCTTCAATTTTTTTCTCATTTAAGAAATTATAGGTTTGTTGATAAATGTTAAACTCTCTATTTAAGTCATTTAAAACACGTTCTTTTTCAGGAACTCCGATAAATGCTTGTTCAGCTTCGGAGATATCTCCTTTTAAATTTTTATATTTTGAATCTAAATTTCTTCTAGTGTTCGTAATACTTTCAATTAAATATCTCTTAAGGTCGTCGATTTTATAATCAATTACTTTAATTCGTTCATCGTTGTGAGTATAAATTAAAAGTAAATCTTTTTTCTGTGATTGTAAATCTTTGATTTTTTTAATGATTTCTGTAGAGAGTAAATCCGTAAAAGCTTCGAAGTTTGGTGCTAAATCCAAGAAATTACTTTTCGGATTTTTAACATACGATTCTAATTCTTTAATTGCTTGCAAACTCATTTTTAAATTTGTTTGCTGAATTTTCATTTCAGAGACTTTTCGTAAATCAGTTTCAGTTTCTTGTATAATATTTGTGATACGTCGTTTATCTCTATAGGATTGGATTTCATTTTCAGAATTCGAAATCTTCTTTAAGGTGTTATTAATTTGACCGTCCAAAAACTCAACTGTCATGTGAGCAGAACGGTATTTCATTTCTATATATTCTGCGATATAAGTTTGTGCAACTTTATTTACAATTTCTGACGCTTTTTCAGGATTTGAGTTTTTATACGTTATTCGTAATACGGGTACATCTTTCTCAATAGGAGTAATATTCAGATTTTTATTTATGTTTTGAAATGTTTTTTGAGGACTATTCACAGAATAACGATAGTGGTCAACCACTTTTAATCCAGGATTACTTTCGATATAATAATCATTTAATGAAATAACAAAAGTTCCATAGGTTGTATTTAAAATATCACCTAATTCACCTTTAATTTTTTTCTTGTTTGGAAGAATTAATTCATATTGTTGGTTATTCAATATATAAAGGTCAAACGCTTTGTCAAAAGCATCTTCACTTAAATTAAAATACTTTAGTATAAAAGGAGAATTTTTATAAAGTTCTACCGATTTAATTTTTCCAACTCTATATATAACAACATTAAAATCAAGTTCATCGATAACTTTCTCAAGTAAAGTTTGAGATTTTAACACCTCAATCTCTGCCATGATTTTATTCGCACTTGAAAAGACCTCTAATTCTTTGAATAAATTCACACTTGGTACACCCTCATCTAATTCTTCCAATTTAAGTTTAGCAGTACTTTCATACATTGGAGTGGTGTAATTGAGATATACTTTTGCTAATAAAACTGATATAATCATTGCGATTATAATCAAAGGTAATCCTCTTAAATACGGTTTTAATACTCGGAGGTTTTCTTTCATTATTTATTGCCAATAAGTTTATATAAAACTGCAAATGCAGAGACTGTTGCTGTAAAAGGGACTATAGTAGAAATTCTTTTATCAAAATCTTTATGTGTTTTAGAATTAACAATGACTACATCTCCTGGATTTAAAAGTATGTTTCTACTTAAATATTCAGTTGATTTAGTCAGGTTAATGTTTGAAGTGATTACTTCTTCTCCATTTTGACGAACGATTTTTACATATTTTAAATCAGCATAATAATCAAAACCGCCGCATTTTGCAATGGCATCAAAAAGAGAAATTCGTTCTTTGTCAATCACTAATGTTTGTGGAGCTTTTACCTCTCCTAAAATAGTTACCTCTTTATTTAAAATTTTAACATCAACAATTGGGTTAATTAACCAACTGGAATAGATTTTATCAAGCGTATCTTTTAATTGTATGGTAGTTAGATTAAGGACATTTTTAGTTCCAATTTTAGGTATTTCAATGTTTCCATTGTTATCTACCATCAACCATTTACCATAAATTTCATTAGAGTTATATACTCCATAAATTGATCCAACACTTAATTCATCTTGACCCCAAACGCTTATGCTAATTTTATCGTTTTTGCGAATTTTATATTCATAATTAGCATCATAATTAAATGCAGGATTTAAATTTTTAACAGAAGAAGTTTGTTTTTCCTTTGGCTCCATTAATAAATTAGTGGTAGTGCATGAAAACAAAGTCAATAGAAAAAATAAGAAAGAAGTGAGTTTGATCATTATTTTTTGAAAATTCTTTTAATTAATCCTGGTTTTGTTCTCTCTAAATAGTCTTTTACTTCAGTTATCTTTTGAATAACATCTTTAATCTTATTTAGTTCATCATCACCTTTTTGTAAGTAGTCAAACGCTCCTTGTTTTAAAAGTTCAACGGCAGTTTTTATTCCATCTTGTCCAGAAACTACAACAACAAATATATCAGGATTATAACGTTTAATTTTGTTTAAAACCTCATCTCCTGGCATATCATCCATATTGTAATCTATAAAAATGATATCTGGATTTTCATGAATGTTTGAAATTAATTCATTTCCAGTTTCATAAGTGGTCACATTTTCAAAACCTAAATTAATTAATTGTTGTTTAAATAGGTTTAAATAAAAGATATCATCATCTAAAACAAAAATTTTAAAATCATTCATTTCAGGAAATTATTAGTTGTATAGTTATTAAAACTTACGAAGTTACATATTTTACTTTTTGAATGTTGTTTTTTGTAATTTATTATTGATTTTTTTCAATTTTAATCTATTAACTATTTGATTTGGAAAAATTTTTATATAAAAACGTATTGTTTTAACAATTAAATTACGTATTTTTAACACTTATACCTATCTCTGTGGGTATTACTTTTAATTAAGTGTTTGATTTTTAATTTTATATATGAATTTTAGAAGGGTTTTTTTGATTTTATCGTTATTGGTTTTGAATAATTTTGTTTATTCTCAACTTTCTTGTCCGATGGTTGATAAGAGAAATAATGGAAACGGTCAATGGAGTAGTGCTCCTGGTGATTTTAGGCCTACTTATAATCAAAATAATGCAGTTTCAGCAAATTTCGTTGGTACCGCTTTTCAGATTGTAAAAGTAAACCCTAATACTAAATCGGGTGAACTTACTATGAAGTGGGATAATTTAGATGTTACTAAAACACCAGCGATTACAAAAGTTTTTCTTACTGATGCAACAGGTAAGACTACGCAACTATCAACTGTATTTGGTCCAGCTGCTCCGACAAAAGCAGGTGAAGATAAAGCAGTATTTTGCTTTTATGGTGCTAATTTACCGAGTACAGGAACGTTAAGTCTTGAATTTACTGATGTTAAAACAGCTTCTCCACTCTATTACTGTTCTTTTGATTTAAAAGAATTTAAATCAGTGAATAAACCTACAATTTCTTTGGCTTTTCCAAAAATAAATACACAACCTATTTCTTGGGGTGTATTAGGTGATGGTAGTACAACTTTAAGTGTTGATGCTTCTGATGTAAAGTCGTATAAATGGCAATTTTCAACGAACGGAACTACTTGGAATGATGTTACTGGTGATTTTGTTCAAACGAATAATACCCTTCAGATTAATAATCGTGGGAAGTACAATAATTATTCATTTAGAGTAGTTTTAACAAATATTTATGGTACAACGATTTCAAATGCTGCCACTTTAACTGTTGATCAATTACCAACAGCTGCTTTTGAGGGTTTGACTAAAGTTTGTGATGTAAATAATTTGACTGGTGTGAAGGTTAACTTAACAGGTATTTCTCCTTGGTCTGTTACTTATAAAATAAATAATGGAAGTGAAACAACAATTTCTGGTATTAATACCAATTCATACACTATTCCTGTACAAAGTTCAAGTGATCTTATATTAACATTACTATCAGTTTCAGATTCGAAGTATACAAATTCAACAATTTTGAATAATGAATTTAATGCTTATGCAAATCCTAGTATTTTGGCAAGTGATTTAAATGTGACTGAATTTGACACGTTGATTACATTGAATATTTCAACAACCGGAAATCCTGATAAATTTGAACTTAAAAAAGGTGTTAATGGAATAGTTGGTTTAGATCAATTAAATGGTGTTATAAATAACCTTGAATTAAAAACTTCTCCATTATCGGCGGGTGAATATGATTATCAGATTAAGGTTATAAATTCAACTACTAATTGTGAGTCGAATTATTCAACTTTTAAAATTAAAGTGGAAGAAAAATTTGTTTCTATATTAACTCAACCAAAAGACACCACTTTTTATTTAATAGGTGAGGGTAGTGCAACAATTTTTATACCTTCTAAAAATGCAAAAAACTTTGTTTGGCAAAAATCTACTGATAAAGGTGTGACTTGGACAACCGTTTCTGGGAATGACTATATACCTTATAAAGATAGTCTAGTTATTCAAAATCGAAATTTACATACAAATGAAACTTTTAGAGTTACGTACTCTAATAATACTTCAACGATTACTTCCAATAATACACTTTTGTATATTGAGAAGTTTCCGACTGTAGCTTTTAAAAATACAGTTCATTGTGATGTGAATATTTTAAAAGCAGTTCCAGTTGTTTTTGAAGGTACACCTCCGTTTGAGTTAGTTTATCAGGTTGAAGGAGTGCCAGGAGAAGAAGCTCATTTTGTTCCGAGTATTAAGACAAACACTTATAATATTATAGTTGGTGGATTAACTAAACAAACTAACATAAAATTATTGCGTGTTAACAACAAAAGATATGTAGATACTGATTTATCAGATGTTCCAATTTTTACTTCATACAAAAAGAATGCGGTTACAACATTCTTTGATACTTTATATGATGATGAAAAAACGTTGTTTTTTAAAACAAATGGAAACGCATATAAAACGTTTTCAGTTGATAATGGAACGACAAAATTCCCAAATTTCACAGGACTAAAAAATGGATTAATGTCAGATAGTTCAGTCGTATTTGATTTGCCAAATACAGGATTGAATCCTGGTAAATATAATTTTATTATAACAATGAATAATGAAAATAATACGTGTTATAATAAGGCTACAGTATATGTTACAACTATTCAGAATAAGTTATTGATTTTAAATCAACCTGTTTCACAAACATACTTAGAAAATGGAAATGCCACTTTTTCATTAAAATCTCAATTTGCTACTTCATATGTTTGGCAATACACTTTTAATGATGGGGTAACTTGGAATGAAATTAAACAAGGGGGTAATTTCTTGAAAGTTTCGAAAGACTCATTGGTCATTGCTAATAGATTGTTTTACAAAAACAATAAATTCAGAATTATTTTGTACGGTAAATTTGAAAATGTTACTTCGAATACTGTTTCTTTGACCGTAGATCGTAAACCATTAGCATTTTTTGAAGCTACAAAAAAATGTTATACTGGAAAAACCAAAACTGCTTTGATATATTTAAAAGGAGTAGCTCCATTTAAGATTACTTATTCAAATGAAAATGGAGTAGTAAATACGGTTTCAAATATTACGAAAGATGTATATACTTTACCAGTTGATTCTGCATCAATGAAATTAAGATTATTAACAGTTTCTGACTCAAGATTTACTGATGTTGCTTTAGATTCTAATAATACGATATCATTTTTAGTAAAACCTGTATATAGACCTTATTTTAAAACGGCTTGTTTTGGTGACTCATTAGTAGAATTATTGTTTAGTGGCGCAAGTCAACCATTAACAATGACATTAAAAGCTGGTGTTAATCCTATACCTGGTTTTCCAATCATGAATGATGTAACCTTTGTAAAAGGGTATAAATTGAATTTACCTAAAAATTTAAAGTTAGGTACTTATGGTTTTATCGTTTCTGGTAGTGATGGAAATTGTGTTTCTGATGAAGTAAAAATTAATTTATCAATGAATGCAATACCAGTTATGAATGTTTCTGTTGATAAAAGAGAAATTAGTGCTGGAGATTCTATTTCACTTGTTTCTTCTGGTGCTGATGTTGTTCGTTGGTCACCTGTGACAGGACTTGATAATCCAACTTCAAAAACGGTAGTTGGTAAACCTGAAGCATCAACCATTTATACTTGTTTTGGATATCAAAACGGATGTGTAGGTTACGATACTGTCAAAATAGTTGTGAATTCAATTCCGAAACCTTCTAATTGTTCTCCGATTTCATTAGTAGTTGATGAAAAAAATATAAAATCAGCTTCTTGTAATACAGCTGACGGCGCAGTTGAGTTTACAATTTCTGGAGGTTCAGCAAACAATATTTACAGAGTTAGAAAGAAAAATGATAATGGTACATTTACTATTTTAACTAACCCTGCTTTTGCACCTTTGAATAACCAACTGAATGAAGCAAAAACGGTTACTTTAAATACGCTTGTTAATGGTTCATATGACATTTTTGCTTTTTGTGGAACAGACTCAAGAGTTTCAAAAGTATTTAATTTCAATATTTCTTCTCCTTGTGATACAGTTACAGTGAAAGATACAACCACAACTACTAATCCAACTATAAATTATAATTGTAATGATATGGTTTTAACTATCGATAATTTAGATATTAAACCTATTACATGTGATTATGATTTTGGGTCAGTTGCCTTTTCAATTCAAGGTGGTGCGCCAAATTTCACATATCGATTAAGAAAAAGAAATTTGGATAATACGTACACAGTAATTACAAATCCGGTATTCGTTTCAATTGGTAATAAAATTAACGAAGCTAAAAAAATTACGATTGATCAATTATCAGAAGGTGAATACGAGTTATACGTTTATTGTTCACAAGATGTATCGTTTTTCAAAAGCGCATCATTCTATATTTACAAACAAAGTTGTAGATCTCCTTTGAAAGATGTTATTTCATATTATTCTTTTGACAAGAATAATAATGACTCAATCAAAAGAGCATCCGCTCCTGTTATAACTGGTGCAGTGAAAGATTTCGATAATTATGGTACTGCTGCAGCTGCATTTAAAATTTTCAATG
>JBILUY010000124.1:0-7821 GCA_044370735.1 Crocinitomicaceae bacterium
TAGGTCTATTGAAACGAGAAAACGAAAATCTATGACTAAATCTCATTTTGCCCCTAAATGAAGAACAAAATAATTTAATTTAAAAGATGATTAAATGACCTTTCAATTGCGAAATCAACTAGATTGGTATAGTGATCTTGGATATTTGGTTGTCCATAATCTTGCATAATTTCGTCCACTACTTGGGTGTCAAACTCATGTGAAGGGGTAACTAAATAGTGATTTAATTGTGGACCAACAGTTTTGTAATACAATTTTTCAATCTGGTTTAATTCCTCTGGAATTGTATCAGTAATTTCGAAATTAGTCCAGCCTACTTTTTGCAACATCGTCGGAACGGCATACATATTCGGCACACATTTATCACTCGCAATATTTAACTCTTTTAAATCCATAGCAAGTGCCCGTACTATTGCCTTCGAAGCATAATCTACAGGGATTAAATTCAACCCAGATTCAGTATTCATCGTTATACGTATTGGATGCACTCCAGAACTTTCTTTCACTCGGTGGAAAAATGCTCCAAATAGATAAAAAACTAAAAATTTAGGAATTACATTCAGCGGTTTATCAATTGTTCTCCCACAAATAATGCTTGGTCGAATAATTTGCCATTTTAAATTAAATGCATCACATAAGGTAACTAATTCATTCTCTGTTTGTGCTTTAAATTGTTCGTAGGGATTACGAAATGTATTTCTATCAGAAGTTAAAAAACTATTTTCGATGGAACCATTGCGATGACCTGATGAAAAAGCAGTACTTATGTACGAAACTTGACTTATATACTTTGATAATGAAGTGATTAAATTTATTGTTCCTAAATAATTATTCAAACGGATTTCGTCGTAGGCAGTTGCTGTATTACCTAAATTCACCGAAGCTGCACAATGAATTAGCGTATATTTCACACCCGATTGAAATAAATGGCTCGCATTAAATTCATCTTTTAAATCAAAATCAATTATATCAATGTGATTACGAACAATTCTCTCCAAATGTAATTCAAAAAGAAAATCAGGTGCAATATTCTTTGAAAGTAATTCATTAAAACGCTCTTCAATCCCCTTGTTTTTCTTTGCACGAATTGGAATAATGATATGTCCCTGGTAATTATTATCAGCAACTTTTTGAATTAATTCATATAAAATGTGAGAACCTAAAATTCCGGTAACTCCAGTTAAAAAATAATGATTTGACGTTTTCATAGCTCGATTAAAAAATTTTAGACAAAACTAAAACCGAGTATTTGGGAAGACGAATTTTATCAATTACATTAACTTAAATCAGAGTGACAAACACTTAACAAACAAGCTTAAATAATTATATAACAGCAATTTAAAAGCTTATGATAAATTGTTCTAATTCATCATCTCGTTGTAAATTCAATTTTTTTCTTAATCTACTTCGAGTAACGTTAATCGTATTTAATGAGGTTTGACGTAAATCTGCAATTTCTTTATTTGATAAATTCAAACGAATATAGGCACAGATTTCACGTTCAGTTTTACTCAAACTTGGATATTTTAAACTTAAACGTTCAAAAAACTCACTATTCAAACGTTCTAAATCTTTTTCTAAAATAGATTGTTTTTCATCCCGTTGAAGTTGGTTTTTTAACTGAATGATTAATTGTTGAACAGCTATTTTAAGTTCGTGTTCATTTTTGGGTAAATTGGATAACTCTTTAATTAAGTTTTGATTGAATTTAGCCTTCATAATATTATTAGCAGCCAATAATTCAAGATCTTTTTCTTTTTTATCAAGTACTAACTGATGACTAATCTTTTCTGCTTCTAATAACTGTGTCGTTCGTAAATTGACGATTTCTTCTAAATTTTTACGTTGACTATCCAATTTTTGACTTGTATATTCTAATTGTACTATCAATGATTGTTCATTTTTGAAAATTTGAATGATACGTTGGATTAAAACGGTACTCACTCCTAATAAATAAAAAATCACAACAACATGTATGTAATTGATACCCAGCATTGATTTATTTAATAATAAGTTTTCTTTTACCAATACACTCATTAGCATTATGTTTAAAAGTGTAATTGTGGTTGAACCCAACATTTTTTCTTTGTTTGCTCGTATAAAAGCGTAAAGAGCAACTGATAAGGTAATTAACAAATTATAAGGTATTACATTGTCCATCCAAGTATAGGTAGGATAAGGTAAAACGAGTATCAATATCGATTGCGTGTAAAAAAGGATGATTATACTCAAATAGAGTTTATTAGGAATAATTCGGTTGAAAAACGATTGATAAAAATGTAGTTTAAAAGCAACACCAAGAAAAACCGTAACTAATTCAATACGATAGATAATAGGCCAATATTTATCACTAAAAATAGACCAAGACGTTTTGTCAATCAAACAGATAAAATGAATAAAGACAATGATTGCAAATCCTGCATAAAACAAAAAATAAGTATGCTTTCGAAAAAAGAGAAATAAGGTCAAATACGTGAAAAATGTAATAATCAAAATTCCAAGTAGTATCCCTTCGGTTATCAAGGTTGTTTTTATTTGATTTTGAAATTTTTGATTATTCACCAACTTAATAGAAGTAGTCAAACCAAAACGAGGTAAACCAGCTGATTTTAAAATGATTTTAATTTTTGTTTTCGTCTGCTTTTGTATTGGTATTTGTTGATTTTTAAAGGGAGGAAACCAACTTTTAGAAATTGGCTTATCATTCACCCAAATCTGATAATCTGCAGATATACCTGAAATATTAAGGACTGACGCATCATTTGGATAAAAAACACGTTCAATTGTTAAGGAATTCTGATCATTGACAAAATACGGAAAAACAATTTGCTTCTTATGGGTTACATTTTCCCAATGATGACTTGACTTTAGTGAGTGTGTTTTTGCAATACAAATAGTTGCAAGCAAAAGAAATAGTATAAAATTTAGTCCTTTTTGTAATCTCATCACGAAGTAAATCTACAATGTTTTTTTGAGTTAGGTGAAAGGATAGCGAAGTAAATCATCTATTTAGAGTAAACTTTGTTGATGAGAAAACGAATAATCATTAAATTAGCCTGTCTTTAAAATTGACGTTATGAAATTAAAAGGATTGTTTTTGTTGTTAGCGGTATTGGTTGCTGGTCAAAGTTTTGCTGCAGATACTTTACGCGTGAAATCTACGGTAAAAAATGTGACTTTGTACTTTTCAGGTGCACAAGTGTTTAGAGAAGGAAATGTTACGTTAAGCAAAGGAAAACATTTTGTTGTGTTGGAACAACTTCCACAAGGAATTGACAAACAATCTATTCAAGTAAACGGAATGGCAAACTGTGAAGTGCTTTCTGTGAAACACCGCTTGGAATTTCAGAAACAGTTGAAAAAAGACCAAGAAATCAAACAAGTAGAAGAACAATTAAAAGCAAAAAACATTGCTATTGAGGATATTAAAAACAAGATTAGCGTTTTTGAATTAGAGGAAAAATTATTGTTAGACAATAGCAATCTTAATAAAAACGGTGCTGGTTCAAGTGTTACCGAAATCAAAGAAGCAGCGATTTATTACCGTGCTCGATTAAATGAAATCAAGGCAAATATTTTACAATTAAAATCTTCGTTGGAAAAAATTGTGGATGACAAACAAGATATTTACCAAAAATTAAACGACTTACGTAGCAGAAAAATCAATACATATTCGGAAATTTTAGTTTCCATTGAATGCAAAAATACATTTACTGGAAACCTTACTTTTTCTTACCTCGAATGCAGGGTGGGAACCAACGTATGATTTCCGTGTAGACGAAATTAACAAACCCTTGACTATCAAATACAACGCAAATGTGTTTCAGTCAACGGGAGAAAATTGGAAAAATGTTCAGTTGAAATTATCGAGTTATGACCCTTCATTAAGTGGTAAAAAACCAACCTTGAACCCTTGGTTTGTGGGTGAATACGAACAACGTGGAAGTAATACTGAGAGTAGTTTTGGCGCTTTACAAGGAAAAGTAACGAGTGAAGGAGACGGCATTCAATTTGCTCAAATCACGATTTACGATGCTAGTCAACAAGAAGTGGCTCATTTAGTTTCAGATAAAAATGGACAATTTGCGATCAAACCATTGCATGAAGGAACCTATTATGTCAGTGTGGAATACCAAGGAAGACAATCAATTACGAAACAATATGTATTTGTGGGTAAAAATAAAATCAACAATATAGATTTAACATTAGAACAAAATGAAAGAGATTTAGAAATAAATCAAATGGCATTAACAAATTCAATTAATTATGATGGTATTACAGGAGAAATGATTGAAAAAAAATCAGACAATAAGGTATCAAAGGCAATGTTAAGAGTATCAGGTAATAGTGGATTTTTATCAGATTCCGCAAATGATTTAAAATTATCCAACTCGGTAATAAGCAAAGAATACAACATCGAAATTCCTTACTCAATCAATTCAGACGGAGAAGATTATTTAGTGAAAATCAATGAAGTAGAAGTGCCTGTAAATTATGCGTATTATATCGTTCCTAAATTGGATAAAGATGCGTTTTTATATGCTTCGATAGTAAATTGGACACAATTGAATATAATCCCAGGGAAATCGAATATTTTCTACCAAGGAAATTACGTCGGTGAAACAAACATCGATAAAAACATTCTATCTGATACGCTTGAAATTTCGTTAGGTAGAGACAAACAATTGGTGGTAAACTACGATAGCAAACGCGTGAAAACAGATAAAAAATTATTTGGTAGTGCAAAAGAAAATGTAACAAACGAAATCACAGTGAAAAACAATAAAAACGCAGCTATTACTGTCAAAATTGAGGACCAATATCCACTATCAAACCGTGAAGCTATCAAAATCGAGCGTTTTGACAATAACAATGCAAAAGTGGATGAAAAAGACGGAAAACTAACGTGGGATTTGAAAATGGAAGCTGGAGAAAAGAAAAGCGTGAAGTTTTCGTATGAGGTGGTGATTTCTAAATAATATATTCTTTTCTTTTTCCGCAAAAGAAAAGAACCAAAAGAAAACTCGTCGCTGTATTTTTATCAATTCAATCCTCTTCTGAAATATCGACCACTTCGGTGATCACTTCGTGCTTCCTCGTGGTACCCGAATTTCAGTACGTTTCTTTCTAAAAATAAGGCGACAAAGAGAAATGTTTATTTATTTTTTTTATAAGTTGACTCATTTGTATTTTAAAAAATACGAGCGTTTTTTTAATAGGACTTACTTATTTTTAATCTAAAAGTTCCTTTAATTGTTTTGGTATTTTTACAAATATCATATCCTTCAAATACACCACCAATATGTTCATATGTACCAATGATACCATTAAAACTACCTTCAATGTAACCATTATTAACATTATCATTTTTAGTAATTGTTAACTTACATCCTAATGGTTCATTATTAGGACATTCAGGTTCATTACTGTTTCCTACATAATAATAATGTCCCTGTTGATATGAACCTACCATAATTGACTCAAATTTCTTATTTTCATCTATACGAAAATCATAAAAATTTTCATTTTGATCTGTTAACCAACCGTTTAAAGAATAAAAACCAGCACTACCAGTAGAGCCTGGTTCATAATTGAAACTAAATTTATTATTATCATCAAAATCATTTTCGTTTAAAGCATAAGTTGCTTCATAACTTTTCGTACCTATAGTAAATTTCAAGAATGATGATGTTGTTTTTGTGTTTTTTTTACAAGAAAAAAATAGAAGCAAGCAAAGAAACAGATATAAGAACTTAAAATTCATTTAATTAAAGTTTTAAAATATTATATATAACGTTATATTCGTTTTTAATAATTATATTGACAAACTTATCAAAAGCTAACTTAGCTATTTATTAAATTAAATCAAAAATAAATAATTTTTAATGCTTTGAACTTAAATCCTTATTTAATAATTACCAAAGCGCTAGTTGTAAATCTGCGATTAAATCATCAGCATCTTCAACACCAACACTTAAACGGATTAAAGAATCTACTACTCCTGTTTTTTCACGTTCTTCTTTTGGGATAGATGCGTGGGTCATTGTAGCTGGGTGACCAACCAACGATTCAACGCCACCTAGCGATTCTGCCAGGGCGAAAATCTGTACTTTTTTAACGATTTTGTGAGCATCTTCTAATTTATTTCCTTTCAACGAGAATGAGATCATCCCCCCGAAACCACGCATTTGTTTTTTCGCTATATCGTGGTTTGGATGCGTTTCAAAACCTGGCCAATATACATTCTCTACTTTTGGATGCGCTGCCAAAAAACGAGCCACTTTTTCTCCATTTTCACAATGACGTTGCATTCGCAAATGCAAGGTTTTAATCCCTCTTAATACCAAAAACGAATCCATCGGTGCAGTAACAGCTCCCGAAGAATTTTGAATGCGGTACATTTCTTTTGAAATCTCCTCGTTATCCGTAACCAAAATTCCCATCACTACATCCGAGTGACCACCTAAATATTTCGTTGCCGAATGCATCACTATATCAGCACCTAAATCAATCGGATTTTGTAAATAAGGTGTCGCAAATGTATTGTCAACAGCTAACATTGCCTCTGCTTTTTTTGCAATTTTTGCTACCGCTTCGATATCAATGATATTCATCATCGGGTTTGTCGGTGTTTCCACCCAAATCAATTTTGTTTTGTCCGTAACAAAGGCTTCAATCGTTTCAGGATTTGACATATCTACAAATTGGAACGTAATGCCGTATTTCGCAAAAATCGTTGTAAATAAACGGTACGTACCTCCATATAAATCATTCGTAGAAATTACCTCATCACCGGGATTTAACATTTTTATCACACAATCAATAGCAGCCAATCCTGAACCAAAAGCAGCACCAAAACGCGCATTTTCAAGAGCAGCAATGTTCTTTTCTAATGCGTGTCGTGTTGGATTTAACGTACGAGAATACTCATATCCTTTGTGTCCACCCACACCATCTTGTACATAGGTTGACGTTTGATAAATCGGTGTCATTATTGCACCCGTTGCTTCATCTGGGTGAACTCCTGCGTGTATGGCTTTTGTAGCGAATTTCATATTGTAGATTACAGATTAAAAGATTACAAATTACAAATTAAAAGATTACAGATTGTAAGATTAGCGACCAATAACTAAACAACCTACCTTCCAATGAAATGTAACAAGACAAAGGTAGAGAGAATATTAATTGTACCTTTGTGTTGTTTAAAAAACGTGGTTATGGAAACAAAATTAAGCGTCAACATCAACAAAATAGCGACCATTCGCAATGCGCGCGGCGGTAACACCCCAAATGTAGTACAAGCAGCCATTGATTGTGAGCGTTTTGGTGCTCAAGGGATAACTGTTCATCCTCGTCCTGATGAAAGACACATTACCACGCAAGATACCTACGACCTTTCAAAGGTAGTTACGACAGAATATAACATTGAGGGCTATCCAGATGAGCGTTATATGAACTTAATCGCTGAATTGAAACCGGCACAAGCGACTTTGGTTCCAGACCCTCCACACGTATTGACCTCCAATGCAGGATGGGATACTGAAACCCATTTGGAAACCTTACAACAGATCATCGCAGAAATCAAAAAACACGGAGTTCGTACTTCTATTTTCGTAGATACCAAACTGAAAAACATTGAGTACGCTGCCAAAACAGGAGTAGATCGCATTGAGTTGTACACAGGGCCTTATGCAGAACACTATCCAATTAATCGTGAAGAAGCCATTGCTCCGTATGTAGCAGCTGCAAATTTAGCTCACGAATTAGGATTAGGTATTAACGCAGGACACGATTTAAGCCTAGAAAATTTGGCTTACTTCA
>JBILUY010000013.1:0-24817 GCA_044370735.1 Crocinitomicaceae bacterium
GGTTGAATTACACGGAGGAAATATAGAGGTTGAAAGTGAATTAGGAAAAGGATCTAATTTCTTTTTTACTTTAACATATCTTAATGGAGAACAGCCAGAATTACAAGATACGAAACAAGCAATTGTATCAGAAGAAGTTATTGAAAAATTAAAAACAAGACAGTTTACAATTCTACTTGTTGAAGATATCATATTTAATCGAACAGTTGCCATAGAAACGATGCTCGAATGGGGATTAAATTTGAATATCCTAGAAGCAGAAAATGGATTAGAGGCTTTACAAGTATTAGAAAAAAATGATGTTGACTTGGTTTTAATGGATATTCAAATGCCTGAAATGGATGGTCATACTGCGACCCAACGTATTCGTAAAGATTTTGAAGATCCTAAACGTAGTGTACCAATCATTGCTATGTCTGCTCACGCAAGTGAATCTGAAATTCAAATAAGTCGTGAAAATGGAATGGATGATTACATCACAAAACCATTCAATCCTGAAGATTTCTTGAAAAAAGTAGTTGCTCACATCATCACCCCTGAACAACTCGCTCAAATCGACCTAAAAGAGGCGCAAAGCGCTGAAATTCCCCAAGCACAAAGTGCCGAAAATGCACCGACGGATCAATCCGAACCCGAAATCGTTTACCAGAAAAATTACGATGATGAAGACGACGACGATGATTTGTATTCCGATTCAGTAGTAAACAAACAATTTATCATAGATTTTACTAAAGGAAATCCTGATCGTATAGAAAAAATGGTACGTATGTTTTTAAAGTTTACTCCAGATGAAATGGAGAAAATGAAAACGTTATTCGTATCGAAACAATTTCCCGAATTAGGGACATTAGTTCATTCCTTTAAAGCTAAATTCACCTACATGGGGATGCCGCAATTGAGTGTAATTGCAAAAGAAATTGAACATAATGCTAAAAATCAACAAAATATTGAGCAAACAGGAGCAATGATTCAACACCTTATGGAGCAAGTTGAATTGGCTTATGTTGAGTTGAATGAGTTAATCGAGGTATCAAAATCATAAATCTCCACATTTTACGTTCTAAAAAACGTAATTTCGTATAGTGATTGCTTTTAGGTATTTTTTAATTATTTGTTTCGTATTAATTTCGTCCCAATCCGTTTTGGGTCAGTGGAATAACCTACGCAAAAAAAAGATACTGGTAAAGGATGAAACGGTCTTATTGGACACATTGACCATTTACCCATTAACTTTCCAAGTAACTGTAAATGGATTACCGTTGTCTGCTGCTGATTATGAGTTAAACATTTCAGATAAAACATTTAAACTTCTTAAACCGATTTCGGACACTTTATATTTTGAATATCAAGTTTTACCCTACGATTTGGGGAAGAAATATCAAAAACGCGACACTTCTATTATTTACCGAGTTCAGAAGGGAGATAGAGAGAAATTCTTAATTACAGAACCTAATTCTTATGAGTCTATTTTTGGGAGTAGTGGACTGAAAAAGAGTGGTAGTATCTCTCGTGGGGTTTCGTTTGGTAATAATCAAAATGTTTCATTGAATTCATCATTGAATTTGGAGTTATCTGGTGAATTGGCTCCCAATTTGAAAATTATGGCTTCCGTGACGGATAATAACATACCCATTCAACCAGAGGGAAATACAAGTAAATTACAGGAATTTGACCAAGTATTTATCCAGATTTATAACGATAAATTTAAGTTGATTGCCGGAGATTATTGGCTTTCGAGACCACAAGGTTATTTTTTGAATTACCGAAAACGAGGACAAGGATTAAGTGCTGAATTCATCAATAAAACACAAAAAGGACAATGGAAAAACAGCATTTCTGCTGGTTTATCAAAAGGAAAATATGCGCGCCAAGTGGTGCAAGGAATAGAGGGAAATCAAGGTCCTTACCGAATGCGAGGCAATGAAAATGAGCCGTTTATCATTATGCTTTCAGGTACGGAAAACGTATATATCGATGGTCGTTTGTTGCAACGTGGTCAAGAATATGATTATATAGTCAATTACAATACTTCCGAAATCACATTTACCAGTAAAAACATCATTACCAAAGATGTACGTATCGTGGTCGAATTTCAATATACCGACCAAAGCTATGCACGTTCCTTATTGACTACTTCAAATGTGTACACTTCGGAAAAATTATCCTTTTGGTTCAATGCATTTTCAGAGCAAGATGCTAAAAATCAAACCTTACAACAATCACTTTCCACCGAGCAAAAATTAAAAATGGCTTCGATAGGGGATAGTTTACAGTTGGCTGGAACATTGAGTGCTGATTCGGTAGGTTTCCTTGAAAACCAAAATATGTATTACAAATTAGATACCTTGGGATTTTCAAATGTGTTGGTATACAGCGTAAATCCTAAAACGGCTGTTTATCAAGTTACCTTTTCACAAGTTGGTACCAACAAAGGAAATTATGTTTTTGACCGATTTAATGCATTGGGAAAAATATTCAAATGGGTAGCGCCTGTGAATGGTGTACCGCAAGGAGATTATGAGCCAATTCGTTTATTGACAACCCCGAAACAAAAACAAATGGTTAACGCTGGGGTGAATGTGAAATTAAGTACTAAATTGAATTTTGAAACCGAATGGGCGTATTCCAAAAACGATATCAATACTTTTTCTACTTTGGACAAAGGCAACGATGAAGGATATAGTAACAAATCAAAATTTACCTATCAAACACCATTTGGAAGAGATAGTCTCAAACCGTGGATGTGGATTTCCTCTGCTGAAACAGAATTTTTATCTACGAATTTTAATCAAATTGAAGCATTTAGAACGATGGAGTTTGACCGGGATTGGAATACCCGAGGGAAAGGATATACTGGTAAACAATTATCAATAGGGGCTTCGACAGGTATCGAACATAAATCACGAGGTAAAATCACCTTGGATGCTACGAATTATTCGGTTGGTAATGATTACAATGGTCAAAAATTGGCTTGGAATGGACGTTGGAAACAAAAAGGGTTTCAAGTAGATTGGACGTCTTCGATGTTGAATTCAAATCATCCCCAATTAACAAACAAATTTCTTCGTCATAAATTAACGATGAACCAAAAATTCGGTCGAATAAAAATCGGATACCAAGATGACCAAGAAGACAACCGTTACCGAAACGATAGCATTTTGACCAATCAAAGTTATGGTTTCTACGATTACCAATTTTTTGTAGCCAATGCTGATAGTGCTTCCTTCAATTACAAAGTGTTTTACAGAGAACGCTTGGATATGCGTTCAGATAGTACCACGTTTCTGAATGTTGCCAAAGCAAGGAATACCGGGTTGGATATGAGTTTTTTATCCCTTAAAAATCAACGGTTGAATATCATTATTAATTACCGAGAATTGAAAATCAATCAACCGAAATATATCAATCAAACCCCTGAAAATACCTTGTTGGGTAGGATAGATTACGATGTGAATGTGTGTAAAGGAATGCTTTCGTGGAACACTTTTTACGAAATAGGAAGTGGATTAGAATTAAAAAAAGAGTTTTTATATGTGAAAGTAAATGACGGTCAGGGTGTTTATACGTGGATAGATTATAACAAAGATGGAATTAAGGACTTAAACGAATTTGAAGTAGCCCAATATGTCGACCAAGCGAGTTATATTCGAGTGTTTACCCCAAGTAATCAATACGTGAATTCCTACTCAAACGAACTCAACCAAGGGATTTTTATCAAACCAGAAAAATTATGGGTAAATAAAACGGGAGTTAAAAAAGTTGTTGCGCTGTTTTCGGACCAAATGCGGATGCGTATCAATCGTAAAACGAGTACGTTTGACAAGTTAAATGGATTTAATCCTTTTGTGACAAATATCAATGATACAGCACTGATTAGTACCAATTATAACTTCAGAAATACCTTGTTTTTCAACCGAAATAATTCTGTTTTTGGAGCAGATTTCACGTACCAAGATATTCGTTCAAAGTCTTTGTTAGCTACAGGTTTTGATGCACGAAATCAAATTTCAAATGAGGTAAATCTTCGTTGGAACCCACACAAAATGATTTTGTTAGAGGCGGTAATTCAACAAGGGAAAAAACAAGTAAAAGCCGATTACACGACTGGTAGAAATTACGATTTAACGTATGTTTCCTACAAACCCTCAATTAGTTATCAGCCATCAACAGCAGTGCGTTATACAGTAGATAGTCGCTATGTACAAAAAAATGCACTTACAGGAGAAACAACAAATATCAAAGAACTTACTTTTCGTTTGAAATACAATCAAATAGACAAAGGAAGTTTACAGGGAAGTTTTTCGCTTTTACAAATACAATTTAATGGAACGAGTACCTCTGCATTAGGTTTTGAAATGTTAGAAGCGTTAAAACCTGGAAGAAATAGCACTTGGACTTTGGGCTATCAACGTTCTGTTTCCAAAAAAATCCAAATTTCAATACAATATTCCGGACGTAATTCTGAAAATAGTCGAACCATTCACGCCGGAGGAATGGAGGTAAGAGCGTTTTTTTAAATAAATACGTTTCCCTCCTTGAGGAGGGATAAAGGGAGGTGATACTTTTTATATATGATGGAGAAGTCTCATTTCGGTTACTAAATAAAAAAAGGCCATCCATTTGGATAGCCTTTAAATCTATAAATCAAGGGATTGATTATCCGATTAAGTTTTGGTATTCTTCAGCAGAAAGTAATCCTTCCAATTCAGAAGCGTCAGAAATTTCTACTTTAATCATCCATCCGTCACCGTAAGGGTTAGAGTTTACAGATTCAGGATTTGCTTCCAATGCAGTATTGAATTCAACGATTTTTCCAGAAACAGGTAAATACAAATCAGAAACAGTTTTAACTGCCTCAACAGTACCGAAGATTTCTTCTTTCGCAAGTTCTTCACCTTCTGTTTCAACTTCAACGTACACGATGTCACCTAATTCGCTTTGTGCGAAATCAGTAATACCAACGATAGCAATGTTACCTTCTACACGTACCCATTCGTGGTCTTTTGTGTATTTCAATTCTGCAGGAATGTTCATTTTTCAAAAATTTAATTTCAAAGCAAATGTATTAATTTTTTTGAAACCTCGTAAGACAAAATAATGATTAGATGAATTCTAAATTAGAATATGAATTTGTAGATACTTTCCACTTTATACTTTTCACTTTCCACTCTTCCCTTTCCCTTCAAAATACCACTTTTTAGGTATAGCGAATTTCAAAAGTTAGGCGTATGTTTGTTAGTAGAATGTAAATTTTCTGTGATGCCAACATTAGCAACTGTAAAAAAAGGACAACGTTTCAACGTAAAACAGATTACAACCTCTGCAATTACTGCAAAATTGGTTGAAATGGGGTTGTATGTTGGTCAAGAAGTGGAAGTGCTTTTTAAGGCACCATTTGGTGATCCGATTGCTGTAAATGTAGGTGGATATGTGCTTTCATTGCGTTTAAATGAAGCAGAACTAATCGAAGTAGCATAATCATTAAATAATCTATTGTATTTTTGTTAGCAAAGGCCGGTGATGAAGTATAACAAAATTGCATTAATAGGAAATCCAAATACAGGAAAAACTTCTTTGTTTAATGCATTGACCGGTTTAAATCAACACGTTGGAAATTTCCCAGGGGTTACCGTAGATAAAAAATCAGGAACTTTAAAAATTGATAATCATTCTGTTGAATTAATCGATTTACCTGGTACTTATAGTATTTATCCGCGTTCGTTAGATGAAAAAGTGGTGTATGATATTTTTTCATCCCCAACTCATCCTGATTATCCTGACGCCATTTGTGTGGTGGTAGACGCATCAAATTTGGAGCGAAACCTATTGTTATTTTCACAGGTGTACGAATTGGGCTTACCAACTATGTTGGTTCTCAATATGTCTGATATCGCTTCACGCAAAGGAAAAAAGTTAAACGTAGAAGCGTTTCAAGAAGTATATCCAGAAGCAGGAATTGTGCAAACAAATGCGCGTGTAGGAATGGGATTGGATCGTTTCAAAAAAACATTGAGCATAGGTTTGCCTGAAAGAAAATCGTCGGATTTTAGATTGATTGATGTTGAAGATTTAGAAAAACAAACTCAAGATACAGAACAACGTTTTCAAGGAATTCAACAACTGTTAGAACGTGTTCAGACACACGAACAAATCACAGCATCGCATAAAAAGGTAAGTAAATTTGACCGCATTTTTGTGCATCCTATTTGGGGATATGGCTTGTTTTTATTGATGTTACTGACCTTATTTCAATTAATATTTTCTTTGGCATCGTATCCTATGGATTTAATTGATGTGGCATTTGGAAATTTAAGTGCTTGGGTACAATCGTCAATGTCAGAAGGTGTTTTAACTGATTTAATAGCAAATGGAATAGTGCCCGGTATTGGAGGAGTAGTCATTTTTGTCCCACAAATTGTACTATTATTCTTGTTTTTAGGAATTTTAGAAGAAACAGGCTATATGTCTAGGGTGGTATTTATTATGGATAAATTGATGCGCCCTTTTGGATTGAATGGTAAAAGTGTAGTTCCGTTATTATCGAGTGCCGCTTGTGCTATTCCCGGGGTAATGGCCAGTAGAACGATTTCTAATTGGAAAGAACGATTAATCACCATTTTAGTAGCACCTTTGATGAGTTGTAGCGCTCGTATTCCTGTTTTTACCTTATTAATTTCCCTCGTGATACCTAAAAAAACAGTTCTTGGTTTTTTAAATCTACAAGGATTGGTATTTTTCGGTTTATATGCGTTAGGGATAGTAAGTGCATTGGTTGTTTCGGTGGTTTTAAAGTGGTTGATTAAATCCAAAGAAACAAGTGTATTGATGTTAGAACTTCCTGATTTAAAATCACCTCGTTGGAAAAATGTGTTTATAAATGTCATCGATAAAGCGAAAATATTTTTGTTTGATGCAGGTAAAGTAATCGTTGCAATATCTATCGTTTTGTGGGCCTTAGGTTCTTTTGGTCCATTAGAGAAAACACAACAAGCCATTCACGAAATACCTGTTCCTGAAATGAAAACAGAGCAATCTGTAGCAGAATATGACAAACAAGTTGCCGCAGTTAAATTTGAAAATTCTTATATCGGTATACTTGGAAAATCAATCGAACCGATAATAAAACCCTTGGGATACGATTGGAAAATAGGAATTTCGTTGATAACTTCTTTTGCAGCACGTGAGGTGTTTGTTGGTTCAATGGCAACGATTTACAGTGTCGAAGCCGATGGAGAAGAAACAAAAAGTTTGCTTACCAAGATGAAAGAGGCGAAAAACGACCAAGGTCAACCGATATATACCCTTGCAAGTGGTTTGTCATTGATGGTATTCTATGTGTATGCGATGCAATGTATGGCAACGTTTGCTATTGTGAAGCGTGAAACAAAAAGTTGGAAATGGCCTTTCGTACAGTTAGTTTATATGGGCGTTCTGGCTTATCTTGCATCATTCATTGTCTTTCAAATTTTTAGTTAATGCAACCGATAATTGTCAGTATCGTTGTAGTGTTAGCCATTGTTTTTTTGGTGTTACGCATCCGGAAACAATTTTCTAAAAAACACGATGACTGTTCAGGTTGTGCTATGAATAAATCCACTCAAAATCAAACAAAATGATTCCACCACTTAAAAAAGGAGATACTATCGCTATTGTTTCACCTGCAAAAGCCATTGAAAAAGAATACATTGATTTTTCGGTTGATTTTTTTGAGCAACAAGGATATAAGGTTTTAGTTGGTAAAAATTGTTTGAACCAATACCATTATTTTGCTGGAACGGATGAAGAACGTTTGTCTGATTTTCAAGAAGCATTGGATAATCCTGAAATCAAAGCCATTATTTGTGCGCGTGGAGGCTATGGATGTGTGCGCATTGTAGATGAAATTCAATGGGCAAGTTTGTTAAATCACCCAAAATGGATCGTAGGTTTTTCTGACGTTACTGTTTTTCACCAACGTATCAACATTCTAGGTTTACCGAGTATTCACGGAACGATGCCGTTAAATTTCAAAGAAAATTCGAGCGAGGCATTAACCACTTTGCTTCAACATTTAGAGGGTAATCACCAAGCGATTTCTATTTCTTCGCATCCGATGAATATCCACGGAAAAGCAGAAGGTACGTTGATAGGAGGGAATTTATCCATTTTATATAGTTTACTTGGAACCGATGATGAGGTGAATTTCCAAGATGCGATTTTATTTATCGAGGATTTAGCCGAACAACTTTATCATCTGGACAGAATGTTATTTGCTTTCATAAAAGCAGGAATATTAGGTCAAATAAAAGGATTGATTGTTGGTGGAATGACCGATATGAAAGATACTGCCATACCTTTTGGCAAATCCTTGGAAGAAATCATTATTGAGCATATCAAATCGTATAATATTCCGCTTGTTTTTAATTTCCCTGCAGGACATATCAACGACAATAGAGCGCTTGTTTTTGGTAAAGAGATTAGGTTGGAGGTGGAAGAAAAGGTTGAGATTGTTTATTACTAATACTTTTTAATCCGAAACATTTCGTACCTTTAATTGTTATCAAATGGTATGGAAAACACCTTTATCTTAATTGCTGGTGGCAGCGGATTGATAGGCAAACGCTTATATGCTCATCTGTATGAGAAAGGCTATAATGTTGCTATACTTTCCAGAGATAAAAAAGAGCGAAATGCTTATTATTGGAATCCAGATAAAGGAGAAATTGACACCTCGATTTTGCATAAAGTAACCCATCTGATTAATTTATCGGGAGTAAGTATTGCAGGAGCAAGATGGACAGAGGCACGCAAAAATGAGATTATTCATTCTCGAGTTTTTTCAACAGAGTTCCTATTTCAACAAAAAGACCATTTTAAAAACTTAAAACAGTATATTTCAGCTTCTGGGGTATCGTGTTATGGAGTTGAAAGCGAAACAAAATCCTATACTGAAGAAGATTATTTTGGAAATGATTTTTTATCTGAAGTTGTTGAGAAATGGGAGAAAGCAGCAGATTTATTTTCATCAATAGCATTAGTTTCAAAAGTGAGAATTAGCCCAGTGTTAGATAGTAGGGGAGGGTTCATTTCGGAAATGAAAAAGCCAATTCAATTTGGTGCAGGTGCTGTGTTGGGTTCTGGAAATCAATGGATGCCTTGGATACACCAACGCGATTTAATGGCCATTTTTGAGTTCATTATGAAGAATGAATTAACTGGTCCTTATAATGCAGTTTCTGGTAATGTGACCAATCGTACTTTAACACAAATGTTGGCTAGAAAATTACACAGACCTTTGGTATTACCTGCTTTGCCTGCTTGGTCTGCAAAACTAATTTTTGGTGAAATGGCGACCTTGTTTTTGGATGGCGTACAAGTTTCCAATCAAAAGTTGAAAGAACTAGGTTTCCAATTTCAGTTTACAGAATTAGAAGAAGCTCTTGACCAAGTGTTGTTATAAACACATTCCTATTCCCCACACGACTAAACTAAATTCAAGGAGAGAGCCAAACCAGCTTTTTTGGTGTGTTTTAGTTTGACTGATTAATACCAGTTGAATACCTATTGCTGTCAGATATAAAAGCAAATTTCCAAGCGTATTTTTTTCTACTAGAATAAAACTAAAAATGGATAAACCCATACATACCCAAGTAGTGTATTTTTCACCTATGATTTGTGGTATCGTTTTACGTGTAGGAGGGTCAATTTCAATATCTCTCAAATCAAAGGCTAATCCAACAATTCCTATTTGTATGAGCGTAATAATATCTGCCAATTTTACGTCTATGGATGAGGTGCTGTTAAAAATAGGAAATATACATATTATATAAAACCAACAACTTACAACTAAAAGTAATTTCAATCCTTGTATATCTCGTAATGAATTACGTAGTAATTTAAGTTTTTTTGTATAAAATAATCCTGCTGTTCCGATTAGGCTAATACTTATCCAACTTGTTATCGTTTTGATATAAAAATAGCCTAAAACAACTGTCATTAGAAAGAGTATCCAATAACTTATTTTTAGTAAAGTTGGATGCTTTTTTTCTACTACTTGATAGCGATTATATACCAAATATACACCCAGAGCATTAAAGAGAATTGGGATTAAATCTAGTTTTAAAGTGTGTTGGTAGAAGGTTCCCAAAGTTAAAGAAGCACTTGCCAAGGCAATCATCTTATATCTTGGAATAAAACGCAACATTAGATTAGCGATTGCAGTACTTTTTCAGGGGAAATTTGTTCAATACAATGACATTCTTTTTTCTTTGCACAGACAGGACAATGTTCATCATTTACAAAAATGTGAACGTCTTTTCCAAGTGCTTTCCATCTACCTGGATGTATTGGTTTTCTAGGGGAAAATAAACCACAGGTAGTTTTTCCTAAAATTCCTGAAATGTGAAGCGGTCCTGTTGAACAAGCTACCAATCCATTGGATTTGCTAATTAATACAATGAGTTCGTCTAATGTTAATTTTCCAGTTGAATCAAAACAATTCGGGTGATTAGGAATTTCGTTTCTGAATAATTCCCCTTCTTTTTCAGTTCCTGTAAAAATTACACCAATACCCTTTTCCAATAATAATTTTGCAAGTTGAATGTAATTATTCATTCCCCATTCTAATGCGCTTCCTTGTGATTTAGGGTGCAATAAAATCGTTTTTTCTTGTTTGGATAAAAATGTATCCACCTCATTAGGAAGTTGAATTGACGGCGCTTTAAAAGAGGTCATCCATTCAGATATTTCAACTAAAGATGGAATTTTTTCTATTCCCAAGGGACGGAGTAATTCAAAGTTTAATTGCGACTCGTGTAGATCAGATTTTTTTCGTGTGAAATTTGGACGTATGTTACACGTTAAAAAGTGAAAAGGTCTATGCGATGTTCCAATTCTGTATGGAATTGCGGCTTTTTTCGCCAAACTAGCAATTTCCTTTCGTGGAAAGATATGTAAAAAGATATCAATCCCCAACGATTTCACAAAAGGTACACGTTCTTGTACAGGAAGACTTACTACGTGTTTCCAATCAATCACTTGATCTACTTCTGGTAGACATTCGATTACTGGTTTTGTATAGGTACTACCAAAAAAGATGATCTTAATTTCAGGATATTGTTTCTTTAACCAAACACAAACAGGAAGCGTTAATACAACATCACCGATACTGTCAGTTCTACTGATGGCAATGGTTTGATTGGATAGATGTATGTGTTTCATAATGTTTCCTTACTGTGTTATGTGTTTTCCGTCGGTTTGAATTAAGGTACGAAGTTTTTTATATTTGGTAAAGGTTGCAAATGCAGAAATACGACAAATTCGAAATCCAACCTTTCCATCTAAAAAACCTTTTTTGATAAAATAATCTTTAATAAACTTAACAACAGGACTAAAAATCAATGTGATAAATGGTGCTTTTTTTCCTTTTTCGTATTGGGCTTTAGCCAAGATTGTTGTAAAATATTCCACTTGTTTATAATGATCCTCTAACGAATAATAACTGTAATGTAGAATGTCTCCTTTTAAATGTATAGTTTTTGCTTCTTTCTCGTGTAATTCATATTTGTCGTGAGGGTTCGTTCCACCCCAAGCACCTTTTCTTGAATCCCACAAACGTAATTTTGTATCTGGATACCATCCACAGTGGTGAATCCAATGTCCGCAATAGTTGGTCAAACGGTTCATCGAATATCCATCAGCTTGCCAGTTTGATTTTGCTTCTAGGATGCTATTTTTAAGTGTTTCATCCAAAGCTTCATCAGCATCTAACGATAATACGTGTGGATATTTTGCTTGGGTGATCGCCCAGTTTTTTTGTTCTATATGTCCTTCGAATGCGTGTTCGACAAATCGAACTCCATATGCTTCACAAACTTCTTTTGTTCTGTCCTTTGAGAAAGAATCTACAACAACGATATCATCGACAATTCCTTGTAATGAATCCAAACAACGACCGATATTACGTTCTTCATTGAATGTAATAATGACTGCTGAAACAGGAACCATAGTTAGCTTATTTTACACGAATTATTTCTCCTACACGGATAGAATTCGGATCAATTTTTGGATTAAATTCTTTTAATTGATCAATGGTCAATCCATGACTATCTGCAATTCTACTCAGATTATCTCCAGGTTTAACGGTATAAAATCGTTTCACTGGTTTGGGAGGAACTACAGGTTTTGGAGCTGTTTTTACAGGTGTTTGTTTTCCTGCTAATTCCGGTTGCATTAATTTTACATTTACCAATATTTTTAATTGTTGAGCAACACCTACCCAATTGGAATTCA
Organism: Crocinitomicaceae bacterium; assembly: GCA_044370735.1. Taxonomy (GTDB): domain Bacteria; phylum Bacteroidota; class Bacteroidia; order Flavobacteriales_D; family Crocinitomicaceae; genus CANHVK01. Next base: position 12,271 of record JBILUY010000013.1, read on the forward strand.
TATTATTCCATTTTTTAATGTCCTCAGGTGTAACATTGTATTTCTGAGCTATTAGTCCTATCGATTCATTGCGTTGTACAGTATGATAAATTGTAACAACAGAATCAAATACAACAGGAGCTTCGGGTTGAGTTGTTGTCGAATTTGCTGGAGTTGTAGGTTTAACAGGTTTTTGTACAACCGATTTATCTGTTGGGGTTTTTGAAGGTGTATTTTTTGGCGTTAAAATACCACTATCCATTTCCTCAATGCTTAAAGAATTGGTTTTTTCAGTGATTACTTGTTCTGGTTGCGTTGGTTGAATAGGAGTGATAGGTGGTTTTCCTTTAATTATTTTTAGGTTTCTCCCTAATGGAGCTGTGTAACTTCTTAAATAATTCCATTTTCGTATGTCTTCAACAGAAACATAATATTTTTCGGCGATTGAAGTCAAGTTCTCTCCTCGCCTAACTTTATGCCAGACAATAACCGGTTTTTCAATCACAGTAGTTGTGATTGTTTTTTGAGTTGAATCACTGACATTCAAACTTGTTGTATCTAGAGTTTCAACAGGTTTTGGTTTCGGTGCAAAAATGCTTTTTTCTAAAGCGTAAAGTGAATCTCCAAAACTTACAATCTTTCCAATCTGATTAATTGGTCCTACAATGCATTGTTTAGGATCGGTACCAGGAATGTATTTCGTTTTATAAACCGGATTTAGTTGTGCTATCTCTTCTAAAGGCCATTGTACTAATTGTTCAATGGTAGACATATGAACACCTTTAGACAAACAAACCGTATCCAGTTGATAAAAATGTACTTTATGAGGAGCCGGTTTAATATTGTGTTCTACGTGGTAGGTTAATAAATAAGCAGCAGCAATGAAATTAGGTACATAACCTTGTGTCTCACGAGGCAAATAGGGTCTAACTTCCCAGTAAGTTCTTTTTCCTCCAGAGCGACGAATTGCTTTATTTACATTCCCTGGACCTGCATTATAAGCTGCTAATGCTAAATTCCAATCACCATAAATTCCATATAATTTCTTTAAGAATTTACATGCTGCTTCAGTAGCTTTAATCGGATCCATGCGTTCATCCACATATGAATTTTCAACTAATCCATACATTTTGCCCGTACCGTACATAAATTGCCATAGACCCAAAGCACCCGCAGGTGATTTAACTTGTGGTCTTAATCCACTTTCAATAACAGATAAGTATTTTAATTCAATAGGCATATCATGTTTTGCTAAAATCGCTTCATACATGTCAAAATATAATTTTGAGCGTCCAAGCACAATTTTTGCAAATCCTCTTCTGTTTTTCACAAAGAAGCGAATCATACCTAATGTGATTTCATTACAATCTAATTGAAACGGTGATATTGCATTGATTTTTTCTAATCGCTGACAATATACATCATCACTAACTTCACCTTTATCTTCTTCATCATCAAGCATTCTGATGATTGAATCAGCATTGCTATCGGTAGCCATTTCACCGTAATAAGTCATCAATGTTTCGTCGAGCATTTTCATAAACGCTTCGCTATCCATTGGATGTTTAGCAGCAGGTTTAGGTTGTCTCGTTTGAGCATAGGTTCCAAATATGGAACAGAAAAATACTATGTAAACGAGCCACTTTTTCATTACTGAACTAGATTTTCAAGATAGGCAGAGAAATCAAACAATGCTTTTTCTTCAAATGGTTTTGCCATCAATTGTACACCAAATGGCATATTTTCAGAAGTTTTACCATAAGGTAATGAAATAGCTGGATGACCTGTTAAGTTCGCATGTACTGTAAAAATATCTTGTAGGTACATTTGAATAGGATCCTTTACTGCATTTATTTCAAAGGCTGTTGAAGGTGTTGTTGGTAACAAAATAAAATCGAAATTATCGAAAATCTCTTTGGTTTTATTTTGTAGCACTCTACGTACTTTTTGTCCTTTTGTATAATAAGCGTCATAGTAACCATGAGATAGAACAAAAGTTCCTGCCATAATTCTACGTTTTACTTCTTTTCCAAATCCTTCAGAGCGTGATTTTTTATATGTCTCTTCTACCCCTACAGCTTCTTTTGAACGGTATCCATAATGTACCCCATCAAAACGAGATAGGTTAGAGGACGCTTCAGCAGTAGATAATACATAGTAAGTAGGAACCATATAATCCAAATAAGGAAATGATACTGGTTCTACGATATTACCATCAGCTTTTAATGCTTCCATAATATCCTCCATGCGTTTTTTAACTTCCGGATGAATTCCTTCTGTTTCAAAACTTTCTTGGATGAATGCTATTCTTTTTGTTTCTTTTTTTGCATCAGGAGCGAAACTTTCCACACTTCTTGATGAAGAAGTGCTATCCATCGGATCTTTTCCTGCCATAATTTCTGTCACTAATGCTGTGTCTTCAAGTGTATTAGCGAAAACACCAATTTGGTCAAACGAAGATGCATAAGCGATTAAACCATAACGACTAATTCTTCCGTATGTTGGTTTGATTCCATAAGTACCAGTAAATGCAGCCGGTTGTCTAATTGAACCTCCTGTATCGCTACCTAAAGCAACCGTACATAAACCAGCAGCAACTGCAGCAGCTGAACCTCCTGATGAACCACCAGGAACTGTTTTTCTATTTACTGGATTTTTAACCGGACCATAGGCAGAAGTTTCGTTTGAACTTCCCATAGCAAATTCATCACAGTTTAAACGACCAATAACTATAGCGTCTTCGTCTAATAAACGTTGTAATGATGTTGCAGTATATAATGATTCAAATCCTTCCAATATCTTGGACGATGCAGAAACTTTATGTCCTTGGTAACAAATATTGTCTTTGATACCAATCACCATTCCAGCTAAACGTCCTGCATTTCCTGCCTCAATTTTAGATTGAACTGTTTTTGCATTTACACGAACAGTTTCTGTAAACACTTCCAAAAAAGCATTTAAATCGCTGTTTTTTTCGATCTCGTTCAGGTAGTTATCAACTATATTTAATAGAGAAACTCCTGAAGCAAGTGATTTCTTAACTTCAGAAAATGTTTTGTACATAAGAATTAGAGATTAAGCTTCTTTCTTATCTTCTGTTTTAGATTCGCCTTTAGAAGCGTCTTTGAATTCTTTCATTCCTTGACCTAAACCTTTCATTAGTTCTGGAATTTTTTTACCTCCAAACATTAATAATAATACAGCGATAATCAATATGATTTCTGTAGGGCCAAATGCTCCTAATAATAATGCAGAACTTAAAATCATTTTTTCAAAATTTTGAAATACGTTGTAAAGGTACGCAATAAAATTATTTGAGAGACTAAATTATTTGTATGAAATTACATTCCTCCTAAGTTCAGGCGTAATCTGATACCAGCCATTGTATTTGCTGTCGGATAAGAAGTAGCGATTTTAGGACGATTTAATACCTGATCAAAATACATTTGGGCGGTTAAATTTGGTCCTAAATTATAATCAACAGATGATTTTATAGATATAACACGTTGTCCTGCAGTTGCTTGATTTGTATTGTCAACGATTTTTCTGATTACAGTTGAATTATCTCTGAATGAAAAATCAAATCGAATATTTAAATCATTTTCTAAAGTTTTTCCTTGTAATTTGAATGGCATTTTCACTTTTGAGAATTTTACACCGGAACCAATCACCCATTCTTGACTAAATATCTCTGTGACTTGTTGATTTGATAAAGCTAACGATGCATTTCTATCTTTTTTAAATTCCAATTTTGTTATTAATCCTTGACCTAAGAAATTCCATGTAGCATCCACGCCTAATAGTGGTGAGAATTTCTCTGAAATGGTTACGTTTTGTATTTGATATTGAGCAATAAAGTTATTGTCCAAGTCAAATGTGGTTGGATTTCCCTGATTATCTAATTGTGATTTTAAATTGGTTTGAATACCTGATAAACTTACCGAAGCAGTGTATGAATGTCTTATTACAAATGATTTTGCGTATTTTTTTATTAGTTCATATTTTGTTAACCCGCTATAATTGATAGACCAATTCGGTAAAGGTAAAGCTGACAATGGGTTAATATTTCTATTGTTCAGTTTATTATTTGTATAAGAAGTTAAAAATGCTCCGATTAGTACTTCTTGTTGTGTTGAACCATAGCCTTCTGCAAATCCATTTACTTTTTTAGTTGAGTTTTGATTCTTATCACCTAATAATGTACTTACTACTTGACGGTTATTTCGTAATTCAGTAAAAGCACTCGATGAGTAATCTTTACCAATTGATGCAAAAGCTGAACGTAAGGTTATAGTAGAGTATGTTAAGTTTCCAGTTTCAACTTTACTCTGACTACCAAATTGTTGCGTTGAATCATTCCAACGATAAAAATCACTCGAATTTAATGTATAGTTTCTATTTGCTGAAAATTCGATTGCAACATCTTTGAGAGGTTCTACAGTTGCTCTTGCAGACATATTTTGACTGAAAGAAAAAGTATGTTGTTTGTTCAGGGCACTATTTTTTACCAACCAATTGTTTTGTCCTGCAATTGTAGCAAAATCATAATTCGTTTTGTTACCATATAGGTCATAGGATTGTTGACCAAAAATGAATCCTGTTAAATCTGGTTGATTTAAATTTGGTGTGCCTAATATTCGTGTTTCTTGATTATATCCAGGTAAAAGAGTTCCATTATTTAATGAGTATGTTCCAGATACAGATCTTACGGATAAAAGTGCCCGAGTACCAAATCCTACAATTGGATTGACAGGTTCTTTTAATCTCTTTTCTCTTTTTTCTCTTCTTTTTTCTTTCCTACGAATACGGTCTTCTTTTCTTTTCTCTTTCTTTGTTAATTCATTGTATGGTTTTCCAAAAGAGGTCATGTTTGGATCTTTTTTCTTTGCTGTTGATGTTGAATTACTATTAGGAGTTTTATTTGTTGTACTACTTGTAATAATTTTCTTTAAAAATTTAGATTTTGAATAGAGATTTGTCATATTCATCGTTGCGTTGAAAGATACAACTCTACTATTTTGTATAGTATTTCCGAAATTACTTTGCCCTAATGGTGCTCGTTGCCAATTATAATTTCCTGAATATTTTATGGATGAATTCATCCAATCTGTTAACGGAAGTTTGTCTAATGGTAGATTGTAACTTAACGAAAAATCATGAGAATAATCCATTGTTTTCCCAAGTGTTCGCATTTGACTTTTAATCGAGTCAACAAAGATTTGATATCCAATAGGATCTTCTTTTTTATTCACCCGTCCATCTGCTTCATCGAATATTGCCCTATCGTTAGCATTAAATGTGAATTTTAAATTTTTAGTTATATCATAACCAAAACTATATGAGCGATTCCAATAAAATGACTTTACATAAACGGGTGCAAATTCATATGAAGAAAGATTGTTTCTTACTTTTCTTTCATTGTAATTTCTTAATAAATCATTATTGACAGAAATCGTTTTTGGAGTAAGATAGAAATTAGCATCTTTAATAATTCCCCACCATTTTGATTTCTGCATAAATTTAACCTTCTTGAAGGGTTCAATCGGTTTGGCTGTAAAACTGTAACTATAGGTTAAAGTACTTTTCCATGTTTTAGTTCTATCAAACTCCGTGTTAAAATCACGCTTGTATGTTTCATTGTATCCATAGGATAATGCAAAATTTGATATATTCCAAAAATGTGGTTTAGCGTCAGGATTAGCTTCTTTTTTTACATTTGAGAAATTATATGAACGTCTTTCCGTAAAATCTTGACCTAATTTTGCATTTTTTTGTTTCTGATCTAACGGATAATCGTTTAGCTTAATATCTGGGTTAAAAGGATCATATTCTGGATTAATTATTCCTACTGAATATCCATAATAGAAAGGCAAAGCAATTTTAAGTTTGTTTCCGAAGAATTGGCCTAATTGCATATTTGTACTAAAATCAAAGCCCATTTGTTCATTACGTTGTCTTTCTTGTACTCGACTTTCTAATGTACCCCAATTGACACCACTATAATTTCCAGACATTGAAACGTTTGCAAAATCAGCTGCTTGAACTTGTAATTTTGCAACAGCTGCTGAACCTCCTGCATTTTGAAAGTCAGTTAATCGTAATTCGTTAATCCAAACAAAAGCACATTTTGAAAGTCCATCATCAGCTCCAAATTTGTTATTTGTTTTGGATGGATTTCTAACTCCTATCATAATGGTTTTAATCCCCTGAATATTCGGACTTCCTTTAACTTTAATCATTCGAGTAGAATTGGAAGGATCTGGAATAATAAACTCTTGTGTGATCGATATTCCCGAATTATTTCGTTGTTTTTTTGCGTCTAAAAGATTATCAAAAATGATTTCTAAGTTATTTGATTCTGGCCATACATCTTCGGGAGTATTTGCACCCCAAGCAGTAGTATTCATCGGGAGTTCGTATTCATAGTAATTGTCAGTAAAGTCTGTTCCTAAACGGACAAATAAAGTTAAATCACCACTTTTTAATGGGGCTGATTTTGATAATTCTTCAGCGTGGACATACATTTTCAATTTTTTGTAGGTTCTCACGTCAAACACCACGTTTTTATAAGCTGCTTTTGCATTTCCATCATCTAAATTGCACACTTCGAAGGAAAGAGATTGTTCGTTCATCTGACGTTGCTGTACTTGTGAAGGATCAACTTCTCTTAAAATTCCAGGAGGTAATTGATAATTAATTGGACTACGTTGAGCATTTTCTTCAATATTTACAGCGGCAATATTAAATGTTGAACTGTTTGGATCTGTTTGAATATTTTCTCCTGGTAAACTTAAATCTCCATTATATTTTCTCCATTCTCCACGTATAAATTCCAACCGAGCAAAACGTAAAATAACTTCTTCATTCCAATCTTTTAAGAACATTCTCATAAAACGAATAGATCTAAAATCAGAAATACCATTAATTACTTTTTCAGGCTCTCTAACTGGAATTTTAAATTGTATCCATCTTTCCGATTTGTTTCCGTTTGTGTATGTTTGAATATTAGTAATGTAATTTTTTCCAACTTCAATGTCATTTCTTCTTAAACTTACTTTATATTGATAATAACTTTCCGTTTCTGAAAGGTTATTGTCTTGGTTTAAATCCTCTATATCAGGTTGGTTTGTTGCTTGAGTTGGGTAACCTGCTGCATTTATTGAAGCAGACATTTCAGGAGTTGGTGAGTTCCCCTGCATATTATTGAAGCGTTTATATCGTTCAAGGATATTTGATTTATCCGCATCGTATTGATCATCACAATAGTATTTATAATCATCTGATGATGGATCTGATATCATGCGTTGTTTAACATCTGATGTTAAATTTGGATTTTTGTTTACCCATTCAACATATTTTGCGAATTGTATTTTTTCTTGTTCGTTATCCCAACCATCTAATCCAACATCTTGTAAAGAACGACTTGTTTGATCATTGTCAAAAGCATTCACTACAATATTTTGAGTGGAAACTCGTGCCCATTGAGTTGTATCAATATTATCTGTTACAGAAGTGTTTATAGGTAATCCATTTTCAAATTCTTTGCGTGAATCGGGAATAACATCTTCTGAAATATTTCCTAAATTGAAATATAAATCACCACCACTATGTAGAGTGTTTGGATCCGTTTTTTCAGCATCTTCATTGAATGGATCTAATACCCAAAACTGGATAAATTCAATATTTGATAATTCAAAATCATTCGTTGATAATGCGCGCATAATTCCTCCCCATTTCGTTGAAGGATTTGAAAATTTACCGAATTTGTCCAAAATAGACAGTGTATCATAGTTATACATTCCACGTTCTTGTGGGTAGTATGCTAACTCTAAAATTGGAATATTAGTAAATGTTCCATATTGCTGTTGTAGGTTTGGGAAAATGTCTTTTTGATTTACCATGCGCATACGACTATCCACTAGCATAGTAGGATCATTTTTTACGTTGGCAGGAGTAAGTGTAGAACTTTGATAAAACATTGGATCTATCAAATACCACGCAGTTTTAGAACGATTAAATCCAGCATTCAAATTTTTAGAACTAGCCTCTGGAAACAATGTAGGTTGCCCTTGTGGAACACTTGCCATACGCCAAGCTGAAGGGGTTCTTAAATCGATTGTACTTTGACTTCCTTCAAAATCATCTACATATGAAATTCCTGAACCTGTTATCACTTTAGGTACTCCTGGTATCAAGTGTGCTACTTCGCCTGAGAATGAAATGGATGACTTTGTTCGAGTGGAAATCCCTGGAAGTAAATCAACTAACTTAGTTAAGATAGGTAAATCTCTTCGAATGGATAAGTCAAGACCAATTAAATTGTTTTTAAACGGTTCAGAGCCAATATCTACTTTTTGAGTAATTGGTCTTTCTGTCATTCTCATCCAAGTCGCACCAATATTAAAATCTTTATCAAATCGGTAATTCATGTGGGTTCCAATAAGTGAACGTGCTTGAAACCCGAACACAGAATTGCTTTCAACGGATACCTTTATTGGAGTATTTGATTCTAAAACACCACTATTTAATATTTTTACCCTTCCTAAATTATAATCAACTGTATAATCAGTCCCTTCGACTAATTTAATACCCCCAGCTGTGACTGAAACAGCACCTTGTGGAACGTTTAATGCATTTAATGGAATATCTGAACTTACGGATGATTGATATTGTCCTTTGAAAATAAATCTGTTTTTAGAAGGTATTTGTTGTGCTGCAGTCTTTGTTGAATCATATAATTCAGTGAAAACAATTTTATCTACTACAGTTTCAGCAATTCCTTTGGCTAACATTTTCTTTTTAAGGGTATTCCCAAATGGTTCAATAGTAGTAAAGTAAACTCGACCATTCTTAGAATTGATTGTTCCAGCGTTATCTGTTTTATTTCCGTTAAAATTGATTGGGACAAAATCAAATAATCCATCAGAAAATGGTTGATTATTCATATTCAATTTGTCCATTCCTAATAGAGTGACTAATTGAATTTTATCTAATCCAGAATAAGGGAAAAAATTTACTGGTAAACTCGTAGAAGGATTGTTATATAATACATCCAATCGGAATCCGGTTTTGTCTAATTGGTATGCTCCAATTGAGTATACATTTTTCATCATCAAATCCCAAAGATTAGTTTTAGGATTAGTAAGCGTAGGTTTTAGTAATTTTAAAAATAAGGCTTGTTTCCCATCAATTCCATCGGTTGAAAATTGACCTACTTGATACGTTTTTCCTTGGTAGGTATATTCGTATGCTACAGCTAAAACTTCGTCATTTATTAATGGCTGATTTAACGAAATAAATCCTAATAACGAATTATAATTATATTCTTGTTCAGTTAACCTTCTTGCATTTTCTACTTTTTCATACGTAACTGCTTGCTGAAATGGTCCAGGGGAGCTTATCGTGTTTGATAAAGTTGGTACAGCAGAAGAAAAATCTTTCACCGAGTTTTGATTAAGTAACCAAGAATATAAACCATTAGATGTATTATCTGGGAAAGCAGAAGATGAGAATGCCCCAGGATTACCATCTACTTTTTTCGAATTGGATTCACCTAAATCTGTAAAAGCGATAATATTTCTCGTGTTTTGGGTGTTATTTACTTTATTTGTTACCCAAACCTCCATACGGGTAATATTAATTTGAGAATTTGCAATGGGTAATTGAGACATTGCTGTATCGTAATTATCTCGGAAATAATGAGCTAAAAAATAGTGTCTGTTTGATTCGTAATTATCTGCTGTTAACTCAAAATTTTGTACTTGCGCTTTACCTGCAATATTGATTTCTTGTTTTTTACCCTTGGATGAAGCAATAACATTGTCGATGGTTAATTTCCCAAATTTCCATTGTGTTTTCACTCCAAAAAGAGTTTGTGAACCTTGAATTAAAGAAGTATTCAAAGGAAGAGAAACATTTCCTAATTCAATTTTCTGAATGATTTGATCTTCATCTCCAGTATAACCTAATTTCGTTACGTTTTCAAAATCAAATGCCGCTTGACTATTGTAGCTTGTGCTCAATTTAAGTTTTGTACCAATTGTACCAACTAAATTGATCTGCATATTTTGTTGAAAGTCGAAACGGGTAATTCTTCGTTGATTGACTGGAAGTGAAGGATTATCATATTTTGATGAATTTACACCTAATGCAACTTCTACAGTTCCTTGTGGCTTAATATTGATTTCATCAGAACCAAAAAAGTTTATAAATCCTTTTCCGCCAACCTTAATCGGTGAAACGAGTGCCTTGTCTGATTCTGTCTGTTTATCAAGTTTATCTTTCCAATTTTGAGAAAGTGATTTTTTTCGTTCATATTCAATATATTCCTTCAAAGTCATCATCGAAGGATTTCTGAAATTGATTAATCCATCTGTTCCAAGAGTCTCTTTGAAAACATATTTTTTCAGAACAGGATCATAAACAATCGTTTGTTTTAATTGAGATGGGTTTCCTAAATCAAAACGAGATTGAGGGTTTTGGGTAGGGTCGTATGTTTTTGGAATGGGAAAAGGTAATTCAGAACTATTATCTTGTGCATAGGAATTGCCTAAAAACAACAAAAGCAAGGTATAAATAATAACCTTGCCACAAAATTGTTTATGACTCTGCCTTAACTGCATCAATTACAAAATCTTTAGCGCTCCTTTAATTAATTCTTCTACGGTTTCATTACCACTTTGAATGATTTTCTCTAATGCTTTTTCGGCATTTTTCTTATCAAATCCAAGCGATACTAATGCAGTTAACGCATCAAACTTGTTTGTATTGTGTCCAACAGGTAAAATTTCTTCACCAAAACTAAATTTAAGCACTTTATCTTTTAAATCGATAATCACTCTTTGTGCAGTTTTAGCGCCTATTCCTTTGATGCTTTGGATTGTACGAACATCCTCTACTTGAATTGCATGTGCAATTTCTGTTGGAACTAACGATGATAACATAATCATTGCTGTATTTGGACCTATACCAGAAACAGAAATAAGTAGGTTAAACATTTCTCGTTCCTCTTTGGTTGCAAAACCATACAACAATTGTGCATCTTCACGAACTATGAATTGGGTATATACTTTAGTAAATTCTTCGCTACCAATAGTAGAGTAGGTATTTAATGAAATTTTCACATCATACCCAACCCCATTACAATCAATCACTAAATTGGTTGCATTTTTCTCTACTAATTTCCCTTGTAATTGTGCGATCATTTTTTATTTGTTTTGAGCATCAACTACAGCGACTTTCACCATATTTACAATTTCTCTAACAGTTGCACCAATTGGAACTACGTGTACTGATTTTTTCAAACCAACTAAAATAGGTCCAATCGTTTCTCCGTCTAACATCTCTTGGAGTAATTTATAAGAAATATTTCCTGAAGATAAGTTAGGGAAAATTAATGTATTTACTTGCTTATTTGCTAAAATTGAGAAAGAGAATTTTTCATTCATCAAATCATTATTTAAAGCAAAGTTTGCTTGTACTTCACCGTCAACTACCAAACTAGGATATTTTTCGTGCAAGATTTCAACCGCTTGCGCCATTTTTTTAGCGTCTTTTCCTTCTCCTGAACCAAAGTTAGAATAGCTCAACAAAGCTATTTTCGGTTGAACTCTGAACTTACGAATTGTTTTAGCAACATTGTTCGTAATTTCTGCAATTTCTTCTGCCGTAGGATCTAAATTAATCGTAGTATCTGCTAAAAATAAAGGTCCTCTTTTCGTCATTAAGATATAAAGTCCAGCAACAAGATTTACATCTTTTTGTAATCCTATCGTTTGAATAGCAGGTCTTACAACATCTTTATAATTACGAGTTGCACCCGAAATCATAGCATCAGCATCACCCATTTCGACCATCATTGCCCCGAAATGATTTCGTTCACGCATAACTTGTAATGATTCAAATTCAGTAAATCCTTTGCGTTTACGTTTTTCAAAGAATACTTTACCGTATGCTTGTCTACGTTCTAATTCCTCCTCAGATTTCGGGTCCACAATTTGAAATTCAGAAAACTCCAAACTGTATTCATTCATAATGTTCTCAATTTTTTTCTTGTTTCCAAGTAAAATTGGGAAAGCAACACCTTCTTCACTTGCGAATTGCGCAGCTTTTAACACTTTATAATTATCTGCTTCAGCAAAGACAACTCGTTTCGGGTTGCTTTGTGCTTTAGCAGTAATATTTTTTAATAGTTTATTATCTAAACCAAGTCTGCTTTTTAATTCAATTTCATACGCTTCCCAATCAGTAATGGGATTACGAGCCACACCTGAATCCATCGCTGCTTTTGCCACAGCTGGAGCAACATAATAAATCAAACGTGGATCTAATGGCTTAGGAATAATCTGTTCTCTACCAAATGAAATACTCTTATCACCGTAAGCAACTAATACTTCTTCTGGTATTGTTTCCTTTGCCAAAGATGCAATTGCTTTAACGGCTGCTAACTTCATTTCTTCATTGATACAAGTAGCACGAACATCCAAAGCACCTCTAAAAATGAAAGGGAAACCAAGTACGTTATTCACTTGGTTAGGATGGTCTGAACGACCTGTTGCCATGATGATAT
>JBILUY010000014.1:0-24748 GCA_044370735.1 Crocinitomicaceae bacterium
CCAAACCTTTTTCTTTAGCAGCTTTTTCAGTTAAACCTACTGAAGCAACTTCAGGTGAACAATATGTACAACCTGGGATATTTCCATAATCTAAAGGTTCAGGATGATGACCAGCGATTTTCTCTACACAAATGATCCCTTCAGCAGAAGCAACGTGAGCTAAAGCATGACCAGGTACGATATCACCAATAGCATAATACCCAGGGATATTAGTTTGGTAATATTCATTTACTAAAACGCGACCTTTATCTGTTGCAATACCAACTGTTTCAAGTCCAATATTTTCGATATTAGTTTCAACACCAGCAGCAGATAAAACAACATCACATTCAATAACTTCAACTCCTTTATCTGTCTTAATTGACACTTTACATCCAGTACCAGAAGTATCAACAGATTCAACAGATGAATTTGTTAAAACTTTAACTCCAGCTTTTTTGAAAGACTTTTCTAATTGTTTAGATACCTCTTCATCTTCAATAGGAACGATATTTGGAAGATATTCAACTATAGTAACTTCAGTACCAAGTGCATTATAAAAATATGCAAACTCAACACCGATAGCACCTGAACCAACTACCACCAATTTTTTAGGTTGTTGAGGTAAAGTCATCGCTTCTCTGTATCCAATGATTTTTTTACCATCTTGAGGTAAATTTGGTAATTGTCTAGATCTTGCTCCAGTTGCAAGAATGATACCTTTCTCAGCAGATAATTGAGATTTAGTTCCATCTTCAGCAGTAACTTCTACTTTTTTCCCTGGTAAAATTGAACCATAACCTTTAATTACATCAATTTTATTTTTCTTCATTAAAAATTGAATACCAGTACTCATCCCATTCGCTACACCTCTACTTCTAGCAATGATTGCTTCAAAATCAGCAGACGCATCGGAAACAGAAATTCCGTAATCTTTAGCATGAGTTAAATATTCATAAACATTTGCACTTTTTAATAATGCTTTTGTAGGAATACATCCCCAATTCAAACAAATTCCACCCAAAGATTCTTTCTCAACAATGGCAGTTTTTAATCCCAATTGCGATGCTCTAATAGCAGTAACGTATCCGCCTGGTCCGCTACCAATTACAATTATGTCGTAATTCATAGTTTTTCTAATAAAAATAGATATAGTGCGAAGTTACAAAATAAAACGAAACCCGTATTTTTGTCTAAAAAAATAAACCCATGATAGACTACACTATATCTTTTAACAACCCTACTAATCAATACATTAATATTAAAATTGAATTTACATCAACTTTTAATTCACATGAAATACAGCTACCTTCATGGAGACCAGGAAGATACGAATTAGGAAACTTTGCTAAAAACGTAAAAGATTTTAAGGTTATCTCAAATTCTGAACGAATAAACTTCAAAAAAATAACCAAAGATCGTTGGGAAATACAATGTGAAAAAAATCAACAAATTACAATTGAATACAAATATTACGCATCTGAATTAAATGCTGGATCTACCTATCTATCTCCTGAACAATTATATGTCAATCCAGTAAATTGTTGCGCTTACATTGAAGGATATCAAGATAAACCATTTACTTTAAAACTAAATATTCCTGAAGATTATAAGATTGCTTGTGCATTAAATGAAAAAGATAATGTATTAACCGGAAATAACTTTGATGAGTTAGCAGACTCTCCATTCATCTGTTCACCTACGCTGCAACATAATAAATATGAAAGTAATAACACAATGTTTCATATTTGGTTTCAGGGAGAAGTAAAACCAGATTGGGATAAAATAATCACCGATTTTAAAAAATTTACTGATATTCAAATCGAAAAATTTGGTGATTTTCCAGTTTCAGAATATCATTTTCTAATTCAAATTTCACCTTACAGAACCTACCATGGAGTTGAACATAAAACATCAACTGTAATACATCTTGGACCAAGTTACGATATTTTTGGAGATGTATATTCAGATTTGTTAGGTGTGAGTTCACATGAATTATACCATACTTGGAATGTGAAATCTATAAGACCAATTGAAATGTTTCCTTATGATTTTACAAAAGAAAATTTTTCAAAATTAGGTTATTTATGTGAAGGTGTCACAACATACATGGGTGATTTAATGTTATTAAAAAGTGGTGTGTTTTCTATTGAAGATTATTTGAAAGAAATGGAAAATCAATTACAAAAACACTTTGATAATGATGGAAGAAAAAATTACTCTGTTTCAGAATCTTCCTTCGATACTTGGTTAGATGGTTATACACCAGGAGCACCAGGAAGAAAAACATCAATTTATACCGAAGGTTGTTTAATCTCATTTATGTTAGATGTTTTAATTATCAAAAATTCTAATGGAAAATACTCTTTAGATGACGTAATGAAACATTTATATACTGAATTCTACAAAAAAGAGAAAGGAGTATCTGTAGAAGATTATAAAAATGCACTTGAAAAATTTGCTCAAGAAGATTTGAATATTTTTTGGAATGATTTCATTGATGGTCGTAAAGACTTTTATAAAATACTTGAAAGCTCATTTGAAACTATTGGTATCAAACTTGAAACGAAAACACAAAATAAACTAAGTCTTGAAAAAATAGGGGTAAAAACTCTTTTTAATGGATCGAATCATGTTATTAAATCCATTTTGGAAAATTCTATTGCATTTCAAAATGGCTTAATGCTAGAAGATGAAATTATTGCGGTAAATAGTTTTGAAGCAAAATCAGAAATAGACAAATGGCTTAGCTATTTCGAAAACGAAAAAATAGAATTTATAATTAAAAGAAAATCAAGATATTTAACTAAAAATATTCAATATTTTGAAGCTGATAGTTTTAAAAAATATAAATTAAGCGTATATTCACCTGAAAATGTATTTATTAATAAATGGAAATTATGAGATCTTCTCTATTTTATCTTCTTTTATTTTTGTTATTTCATCTTACCAGCTGTGAAGATAAACCCGTTCCTGTTGTAAAAACACCCAAAATAGCAACCACAACTGTCGAAGACAATTATTATAATAAATACAATGCAGTCAAAATTGGAACTTTATATTGGTTTAAAGAAAATTTAAGAGGAAATATATATTCTAAGTATTTAAAGCTTCCAAGTGGTTATGAAGTAAGTGACACTATTAATCCAATTAGACCTTATGACGTTTCAATTGCATACACAATGCTAGTACCTGTTGATACTTTAGCTGCTCAATGGCCTTTCAACGGAAAAGATACAGAAATTAAAAAATATGGGAGAATGTATACTTGGTATGCTGCATCTGACGAAAGAAATGTTTGTCCAAGAGGATGGCATGTACCATCAGAAACTGAATGGGATAACATGATTAAATTGTTTGGCGGAGACTCTTTAGCAGGAGCAAAATTAAAAGATACATCAAATATTGAATGGAATAGTCCAAACGTTGCAGAATATAATGAATATAAATTCAATGCTAAAGCAACAGGATATCGAACAGAATTTGGATCATATATAAATCAAGGAAAGTTTGCTTTTTTCTGGTCGTCAACAGCCGATCCTGATGATGTTAATAATGGTATCGCCTATGCCTTATATGCGCAGGGAAGTAAAGTCTATAAAGTAAAAAAATCAAAACGAGTAGGCATGGCTATTCGTTGTGTGCGTTAAATTAAAATTTTAATTGTTTTAGTACTGTTATTGGATTTTACTATTAGGAAATAAATTCCCTTATCTTTTAAATAGATTATTTGTTGCGAATCATTCATAGAAATAAATTGACCTATCGAATTATAGACTTCAATTTCTAAATTCAAATCTGACTTAACCATAACTTTATCAAAATCAATTATAATTTGATATTCATCTTCAATTTTAATTGATTTATTTAATGCTTCACATTTTTTTGCTTTAACAAGTGAGTAAAAATCAATTTTACAAGTAAAATCCAATGAATCGATGAATGGATTTCTATTTCCTTGAACATTGAAAATATATTCTTGTCTTGTTTTTTCATAATCATCTGGAGGGTCTTGAAAATGCCATTTTTTCAGAATATCTTCAATTTGTTTTGTTGGTAATACCCATTGATTTTCTGTTGAATTATAAGCGATCAACATATAAAAGATAGAACGAGCTACATTTCCTTTGTGTTTATCAGATGGCTCATAAACTAATATTCCGTTCATCTCTCCTAGCCTACCCTCTTTGTATTCATAGTGTACTTTACCATTAATCTCTCCAAAAGGATAATTACTTCGTATACTATTGGCCTTATCTAAATTCGTAGGATATAAATTAAAAAAATCAGAGTATTCTGGTTTTTCAGGATTATTTGCAGGATAACTTGGCATCCATGAATGGGGAAAAGTATGTTCCCTACTATACCCTAATTGGGTCCAATCGAAAGAACCAGAAAACACCTTTTTATCACCTGTATATACACATTCGACATAACGTCTACCATTTGTAGTATCTTTCAATTCAACATCTTCCAGTAATGTCGTTTTATAATTATAATACGAAATCACTTTGTGAGAGGAGATTAAATCGTGTAATTGCGCTGCAAAATTAGGTGCATTATCACTTACTTCATCATAATAATTTCCAATTTGTAAACCTGAAGTTTGAATTTTATTAAAGGATGGATTTAGAGTCTGATATTTTTCTAAACCAGGCTTACCATTATAAGCAAAAACTAAATAATGATAGGTATGATTTACTCGAATAGCTTTGGGAATAAAACTAGTGTCAGAACCAACATAAGCCACTTTTGCATCGTATATAAAATCTCCTTTTTGATAGGTTACATTGTCTGTAGGTGTTGCGAGAGGAATTGATTTTTCCGAAACAAGAACAAGATAACTTTCAGCATCTTTGACTTTTGAATAAGTAACGACAAATGAAAATGGCTTGACTTGGTTGAATATAATTGACTTCGGATTTTGTGTAGGTTTCGTTTGTGAATTTCCATTAAAACCTAAAACCAACGCAAAAAAATAAAATAGAAAGTAACGAAGGAATTGATTGTGAGACATAATTTGTAATTTCGAAAACGAAAGTTGTAAAATTAATGAGTTATGATAAATAAATGGTTCGTTTTCTGTGTTTTGTTGGTAAGCACTCACATTTTAGTTGCTCAACAAGAGTTAACCATTGAAAAAATTTGGAAAAATTTCGAATTTTCAGAAAAAGGGGTTTCAGGCTTTAATGGGTTGAAAAATGGAGAGGAATTTACACAACTCAACCAAGATCAAACTGGAAGTTCTATCACCATTCATTCTTATAACAACTACAAAGGAGAAGGGAAAAAATTAATCGCTAACGAACAATTAATCTATCAAGGAAAACCAATAAAAATAGATGATTACGCGTTTAGTGCTGATGAATCAAAACTATTGTTGTTAACTGGTAAAAAGGCTATTTATAGAAGAAGTTATACTGCTAATTATTTTATTTTTGATTTAAAATCGAAAAAACTAACACAATTAGATAGTTCAAGAACTGAAAGCACTTTAGCTACATTCTCTCCTGATGGATCCAAAATCGCTTATATTTTTCAAAACAACTTATATGTAAAAGATTTATATTCTAACACTATCACTCAACTTACTTTTGATGGTAAAAACAATGAAATCATAAACGGAACAACAGACTGGGTATATGAGGAAGAATTTGCAATTACAAAGGCTTTTGATTGGTCTTTTGACAGTAAAAAGATTGCCTTTTTGCGTTTTGATGAAAGTAAAGTAAAACAATTTAATATCGATTATTTTGGAAAAACGTATCCTCATATTTACACCTATAAATATCCAAAAGCAGGTGAAGATAATTCAAAAGTAACCGCTTTCATTTATGATTTAACAGCGAATAAAAATCAACCTATCATACTATCAGATTACGAATATATTCCTCGTTTAAAATGGTCGAGTACTTCAAATACGTTGGTATTACTAACGTTAAACCGTCATCAAAATGATTTAAATTTCTATAAAATTGATGCTTCGAAAAACGAAATTATAACAAAGAAATTTTATAATGAAAAATCTGATACATACATAGATATTGATGATAATCTACTAATTCTTCCAAATGGAAAAGAAATAATTAGAACCAGTGAAGTTTCTGGATACAAACACATTTACAAATTAACTTTTGACGGAAAACAATCGGCAATTACATCTGGCAAATGGGACGTCATCGATTTATACGGTATCAATGATAAGGCTTCAAGCGTTTTTTATAGTGCTGCTGAAAAAGGTCCTATTCACAAAGGAATTTATCGCGTAGATATTTCCGGAAAAAACAAAAAAGCGTTAAGTAGTGAAACAGGAATTAACGAAGCTGATTTTGCTGCAGGTATGAATTATTTTGTATTAGACTATTCCACTGCTAACACTCCTAGCAATTACGAATTAAGAAACAAAGATGGAAAAGTTATATCTGTAATGGAAGATAATCAAGCTTTAAAAGACAAATTAAAAAACTACAACTTAACTAAAAAAGAATTTTATCAAGTTCAGCATGATGGGATTACGAACAATGCGTGGATTATGAAACCTTTCAATTTCGACCCAACTAAAAAATATCCTGTTTTTATACATGTATATGGTGGACCTGGACATAATACTGTTGCTAACGGATGGGGTGGCAACGATTATCTGTTTCATCAGTTTTTAACACAGCAAGGGTATATTGTTGTGAGTGTTGACCCAAGAGGAACACAATTTAATGGAGTTGCGCATAAAAAAGCAACCTATTTACAAATGGGTAAATTAGAATTGGAAGATTTTATCGCAACTGTGAAAGAACTAAAAACAAGAAGTTATGTAGATTCAACACGAATTGGTATTCAAGGATGGAGCTACGGTGGATTTATGAGTTCATTAGCAATTTCAAAAGGGGCTCCACATTTTAAAATGGCGATTGCTGTTGCTCCTGTTACAAATTGGAGGTATTATGATAATATTTATACTGAACGTTATATGCGCACACCACAAGAAAATCAAGGTGGATATGATGACAACTCTCCAATTAAACACGTAAAAAACATCAAAGGGAAATATTTATTAATCCACGGAACAGCAGATGACAATGTACATTTTCAAAATGCAATGGAATTAACAACCGCTTTAATTAATGCAAATGTGCAATTTGAACAATTTAGTTACCCAAATAAGAACCATGGAATTTATGGAGGAAACACACGAAATCACTTATATCAAATGATGTATAATTTCATTTCTAAGAACTTATAAGAATTAATTCGTAGAAATTAGATTTTAGAAAATATTTTACAAAAAAGTTACCTAAAAATAGTAGACTAATACATTTTTGTTTATTAATTTAGGGCTGTTATTAAAAGAATGACTACATGAGCGAAATTGCTAAAATTGAATTAGAAGGGAAAGTATTTGAATTCCCTGTAATTACTGGAACAGAAAACGAAAAAGCGATTGACATTAGTAACTTACGTCAAGCTACAGGTTATATCACTTTAGATACTGGTTATAAAAATACTGGAGCTACAACAAGTGCTATCACTTTTTTAGATGGTGAAGAAGGTATTTTGAAGTACAGAGGGTATGCAATTGAAGAATTAGCTGAAAAAGCTAGTTTTATTGAGGTTGCTTATTTATTAATCTACGGTGAGTTACCAAACCAAGATCAATTAAATAAATTCCGTGACAGTATCACTAAGCATACTTTAGTTCATGAGGATATGAAACAATTCTTTGAAGCTTATCCTGCAAAGGCACATCCAATGGGTGTATTGGCTTCTATGGTTTGTTCATTATCAACATTCTACCCAGAATCTTTAGATCCACACAGAAGTGCTGAAGCAAAAGATTTAACAATTCACAGATTAATTGCTAAGTTGCCAACTTTAGCTGCTTGGGCTTACAAAAATTCTACTCGTCACCCTTTCATGTATCCTAAAAATGAGTTTGACTATTGTAAGAATTTCTTATACATGATGTTTGCAATGCCAACAGAAGATTTCAATGTAGATCCTGTTGTTGTTGATGCATTAAACAAATTATTGATTTTACATGCTGACCACGAGCAAAACTGTTCTACTTCTACAGTTCGTATCGTTGGTTCATCTCAAGCTAATTTATACGCTTCTATTTCTGCTGGTATTTCTGCTCTTTGGGGACCATTACACGGTGGTGCTAACCAAGAAGTTATCGAAATGTTAGAGAAAATTCACAACGATGGTGGTGACGTTGACAAATGGGTTGCAAAAGCAAAAGACAAAGACGATTCTTTCCGTTTGATGGGATTCGGACACAGAGTTTACAAAAACTTCGACCCAAGAGCGAAAATCATCAAAAAAGCATGTGATGATATCTTAGAAAAATTAGGTGTTAACGATCCATTATTATCTATTGCTAAACGTTTAGAGCAAGTTGCATTAGAAGACGAATATTTCAAAGCACGTAACTTATACCCTAACGTAGATTTCTACTCAGGTATCATTTACAAAGCTATTGGAATTCCAACTGAAATGTTTACAGTAATGTTTGCATTAGGACGTCTACCAGGATGGATTGCTCAATGGAAAGAAATGACTGAAAACAAAGAACCAATCGGTCGTCCTAGACAAATCTATACAGGAGAAGTTTTAAGAACTTATGTTCCTATTGAAAAAAGATAATTAAATTTATCCTTATATAAATAGGCGAAACCAGATAGTTTCGCCTATTTTTTTTACCTTTATTCCACTTAAAATCATACTTATGGAAAATATTTTCACACAAGAGGGTGCTCAATCCTTCCTAAATAGATTAGAAAAACTTACTCCTGAAACAAAAGCTTCATGGGGCAAAATGAACGTTGGACAGATGTTAGCGCATTGTAATGTAACTTATGAAATGTGCTATGAGAACAAACATCCAAAGCCTTCAGGTTTTGTAAAATTTATTTTAAAAGCATTCGTTAAAAAATATGTAACTAATGAAGTTACTTACAAAAAAGGAAGTAAAACTGCTCCTCAATTTATTATCACTGATCAAAAAGAATTTGAAATAGAAAAAGAGCGATTAAAAAATTACATCATTAAAACACAAGAACTTGGAGCTTCCCACTTTGAAGGAAAAGAATCGCATTCTTTTGGAAAATTAAACTCAAAAGAATGGAATAACATGTTCGCAAAACATTTAGACCATCACTTTAGTCAATTTGGCGTTTAAGGTAGAAAATAGTGGAAAGTGGAAAGTAGAAAGTAGAAAGTGAAAAGTGGAAAGTGAAAAGTGGAAAGTGTGAACATAATAGAGAATTAAAAATGAATAAAATAATTGCTATACTCTTGTGTATTTATTCTTTTCACTTTCAAGCTCAAAAAAGAAATGTTTCGTTTGAATTGGGAGGTGTAGGCGGATTAGCTTCTTTCAATTTTTCGTCTAACTTTCATGAAAAAATACCTGACACTTATTATCGAATTGGATTCACTTTTGCTCCAATAGATGCAAACAATGGTGGAACTTTAATTTTCCCGCTATTAGTTGAACAAAAAATCCCGATAAAAAGGCATGCATTTGTTGGTGGAATAGGACAAACACTATCACTAACAACCAAGGGGCAATTTTTTATTTTAATGCCTGCAACATTAGGAATTGAACTAAATAGTAAATCCAATAAATTATATTATCGATTTTCATACACTCCTATTATTTCATATTTAATCGATCAACAATGGCAACATTGGGGAGGGATTTCAATCGGATATAATCTAAAATAATATGAAAAAGTATCTTTTAGTTTTTGCTACTATCGTTCTTATTTTTGGATGTGACAAAAAAAAATATTTTGATGGTCCAAACCAATACTATGATTCATTTGAAAATTATAAAAACAAGGATAGTTTAATTGATGGTGAAGATGTGAGATGGTCCTTTTTTCAGTTAACAAAACCTACTAATAGTATTGCTATTGATAGCACCCTTACACACAGTGGATCAAAATCATTGATGTTTACGGCTGAAAAATCAGACGATATTGTTTCAAAAGCGAGTACCTCAAAACAATTTATGGCTTTTTGGGAAGGACAAACGCTAGTTTCTGAATGTTGGTATTATATTGAAGGAACAGATAGTTTAAACTGGTTATTTTTAATGGATTTAGAAGAAAAAGTTGCTATTGGAGCTGGCCCAGGAATGCGATTAGCTTTAGTAAATGATAAAATTCGTGTAGAACATAAATATTACAATCCAGATATCACTCAAAATCAAGGAAAAGCAATAAACTTCCCTAGAAATCAATGGGTAAAACTACGATTTGAAACGTTACTTTCTAAAAAGAAAAAAGGAAATGTAAGGGTGTATCAAAATGATATTTTGATAATTTCTCAAGATAATTGGAAAACATTACCAACAGACTTTTTGTATTTTCAACAGGGAACAAAAGGAATGTATAATAGTGTAGAATTTGGAATTACTGCAAATTCAAAAGAGAATAACACCAAATTATACATAGATGATGTGAATGTTTTTGTGAAATAAAAAATACTCGCTTCACAGAAATTCAGAATTCAGCTGTATATTTTACTCTCAAATTTACATTTTCAAACTATTAATCAAACCTATTTGAGAAGGTATATTTCTTTTAATTCGCTTCGATGAGTAAGTTTTTTGGTTGTTTCTTTCTTCGATGAAAAAAACGCTCTTAACGAAAAACTGCCTAGGTTAATCCCGATAGCTACAAGGGATAAACGTTAGGTTAAGTCTAATTATTTATACAGTTCTGATGCGGTTCTTTCGGTGGGTACATACTTAATAGATAGTACTTTATCTTTTTTCAATTTATTCAAGAGGCTATCAAAAAAAGTATCTAATCTTGTATTACTTTCATCTTCACAGGATTTACCTACTCTAAAAAAATAAAAATCAAATTCCTCTTTATCATACCCAGAATTTCGAGATATCATATGATAACACAACTTATAGGATTTCTCATCCGCTGTATTTGGGTCAAATGACTTTTCTCCTATTAAAAAAACATCATTCTTAGTAATATCAAAGTCTTCCATATTCGCTAAGAGTATACCATTTTCAGGAAAAACAAATCTTCTCTTATTACCCACATTAAAATTTCTTCCATCCTTACAGCCGTTTATAATCACATACCAATCGGTTGTTGGTTCTGAAAAGACATATTCATTGGGCAGTTCTTTGTTTGAACAACTTAAAAGTACAAACACGAATAATAACATACTTATCCGGGTCTTAATCTGTCTGTACTTTATTTTTTGTAACATTCGTTCCTGTATTACGCTTCGCTGGATTTCCGAACCAGCGATATATTTTCCTCTCAAATTTACATTTTCTAACTAATAATCAAACCTATTTGAAAAGGTATGTTTTTTTTAATTCGTTTTTATGTGTAGGTTTCTTGGTCGGTTCTTCCTCTGATAAAAAAACGTTCTTAACGAAAAACTGCCCAAGTTAATCCGAATTAAATTATAGCGGTTATTTCGGGGGGGTGGTAAATCAAACCCTACAATAGAGTATGTAGAGGTCTAAAATATAAAAAAAGCTGAACTTTCGTTCAGCTTTCAAATTATTTCAAAGGCAATTGTACTTTTTCGAGATCTATTTCGTAAATGTTATAATTACATTGCATTTCATCTAATGTAATTCCAGCCATCAAAGCGCGTTTTAATTCGGGATAATATTGGAAATGAGTATCATCATTCACTGTATTGATAGATGAACCTAGGTTGATAGGCGTTGACCAAGAAGTTCCATAATTTTGGGTAACGTAAATATCATACCCTCCCATACCTTTGTGGCCATCAGAACTAAAAAACAGGTATTTTCCATCAGGAGTTAAATAAGGCGTTGTTTCTCTTCCTTTAGTATTCACATTCATCGGAAGTGGAGTTGCTTCTCCCCATTTTTTACCAATCTTACGAACGATATATAAATCTGTTGACGATTTTTCTCCCTCTCTATCAGAAACAAAAATCATGGTGTTGCCATCTGCTGACATTGTTGCAGCGCCATCATAATATGAAGTGTTAATACTTTCATTCGCTATCGTTTTAGGCTTACTCCAAACTCCATTTTTAATTTCTACTTCACAAATATCAGAGCTTTCAGTAGTTGCGTCAATATCTAAAGCAGTCGTGTTCAAGGTTAACAATGCTTTCGTGGCATCCGAATTGATAAAAGTAAAAGCTTCAAATCCATCACCATTTAATTTCCCTAACTGATTTGTAATACTGTCCCAAGTATGGTAAGTATCATTCCATTTTGCACGGTAAATATCTTCAAAATACTGCTCGTCATCTGGATTTTTTAATCCTCCCGTTGTATTGTTTCTTCTAGCTGCAAAATAAAGTGTTTTACCTCCTTGTGTCAAAATTGGAGCGTATTCATTAAACTCAGAATTCACTTCAACATTTAGTAATTTTCTAGCATTAGGTTTTGATGATCTATATTCAGATAAAGCAAATTTACATTCATCTATTTTTTTTAGAATGTTTAGTTCTTCCGCTCTCAGTTTAGATAATTCATCTAACGATTTAGTATAAAAATAAATTGCCGAATCTACTTGTGCATTTTGATGATAACAACGACCTAACAACTCATAAAATTCACCTGAAGGTTTACTATCCAAATGAAGTGTTTTACGAGCATAATTCAATGCCAACGTGTAATTATTTAATCGATAATAACAAAGCGAAATCCAATATTTCACATTCGGAGAATCATCATCTTTAGCCTCAATAGAACGAAATAAATTTAGCGCCTCCAGTGTTTTTCCTTCAGTATAATAATGCTTTGCTTCTTCCAAAAGAATAAGTGTAGCTGGATTATCTATAACGTGATTCTTTTTCTCTTCTTGAGAAAAAACAGTTGTTAATGAACAAAATAAAAAGATTAATAAGGTATAATTCCTCATACTAACTACAGTTTTAATAAAATACGGATCAATAATCATTCAAAAATAGACAAAATAGTTAAGATAGACTTTATACGAACTCGATTTTATTTTAACTTGATTAAGCTACTTTGTTGGCACAACAATTTGTATATTTGAACTCAATTATTGAAGATTTTTTATGGAATTAAATGCCTTAACAGCGATTTCTCCGGTTGATGGGAGATATAGAAACAAAACACAAGAATTAGCAAAATATTTTTCTGAATTTGGATTAATTAAATATCGAGTACAAGTAGAAGTTGAGTACTTAATTGCCCTTGCAGAAACAGGTTTAGCTCCATTAAAAAACTTCCCTAAAGGTACCTATTCTGATTTACGTTCAATTTATGAATCTTTTTCAGAAAATGATGCTTTATGGATTAAAAACACAGAAAAAGTTACAAATCACGACGTAAAAGCTGTGGAGTATTTCTTAAAAGAAAAAATGAATGAACTTGGGTTAAGTGATTTTCTTGAATTTGTTCATTTTGGATTAACTTCTCAAGACATTAACAATACAAGTATCCCTTTATCATTAAAAGAAGCGCTGAATGAAGTCATTATACCTTCATTTGAAAAATTAATTGTGAAATTAAATTCACTTTCAAAAGAATGGCAGGATGTATCAATGTTAGCTAAAACACATGGTCAACCAGCGTCCCCTACCCGTTTAGGAAAAGAAATTCAAGTATTTGAAGAGCGATTAAAAATTCAACTTTCACAATTAAAATCAGTTCCATTTTCAGCTAAATTTGGTGGAGCAACTGGAAATTTAAATGCTCATCATGTAGCTTTTCCAAATCATGATTGGGTAGGATTTTCAAACAACTTCGTGAATTCTATTCTAGGATTGGACAGAAGTCAAACTACCACACAAATTGAGCATTACGACAATCTTGCTTCATTATTCGATGCTTTAAAAAGATTAAATACGATTATTTTAGATTTAAACCGAGACATGTGGTTATATGTTTCGATGGAATATTTTAAACAAAAATTAAAAGAAGGTGAAATTGGCTCTTCAGCAATGCCTCACAAAGTGAATCCGATAGATTTTGAAAATTCAGAAGGAAATATTGGTGTTGCAAATGCGTTATTCGAGCATCTTTCTTCAAAACTTCCAGTTTCAAGACTTCAACGAGATTTAACAGACTCTACTGTTTTAAGAACAATTGGTGTTCCGTTAGCTCACACACTAATCTCAATTAAATCAACGCTAGTTGGATTAGATAAACTATTACTTAATGAAAAAGCTTTCGCTGAAGATTTAGAGAAAAACTGGGCTGTAGTTGCAGAAGCAATTCAAACGATTTTACGAAGAGAAGGTTATCCAAAACCTTATGAAGCACTGAAAGGACTTACTCGTAAAAATGAGGCAACTACGAAAGAGAGTGTTCATCAATTCATTGAGACATTACATGTTTCTGAAGAAATTAAAACCGAATTGAAAAAAATCACTCCACATAATTACACAGGTATTCAGTTAGTGAAATAATGAAAAAAATATTCTTCTTATTTCTTATCCTTCCTATTTTAACTCTTGCTCAAGAAATAAAATGGGGAGGATATACCAAGTACCAAGGTACTACCCTAGAGATTATCCAAAACCAAAAAAATTTCTTTACATTACGAAATAAGAAGGTATTTATTTTTAACTCGATACATATATCAAAATTTGAAGGGTTTAATCAAGTTTACAGTGAACGAATTCATAAAAAAATTGGTGGAAGGACTGCCACTGTCATCGGTTTTGAAATTTTAAACAATCAACCTATAATTATCCTTAGCAATCAGTTTCAAAACAAAAAAATAATATACATACAAAAACTTAACGACAAAGGATTACCAGCAGGTCCTGCAATAGAAATAATGCAGTATGACATGCCAAAATCTTGGTTCAGTAAGGGTTCTGTTTCCTATAGTATTTCTCAGAACAAACACTATTTACTTATCGATTATCACATTGAAGCTGACAAAAAAAACAATAAAAAAGTAGGGTATATTATCCTAAATTCCGATCTAAAGAAAATAAATCAAGGAACCTTAGAATTTGTAGAAAAAGAGGATTGTTTATATTCCTATGAAATTGATTTATTAAACGACGGCAAATTGTTTTTACTAAAAAAAATAACTCAAGCATCTGAAGGTGTTATTTTTAAAACATACAACCAAATTACTGATTTAGAATTACTACAAGTAAAAGGAGACACATTAAATCCAATTAAAATTAATCCTCAAAAAAATAAATTTGTTGACATCCACATGAATTCAAATGATCAACAATTAAGTATCGTTGGCTTATATACCAGGGATGAGTCAACTTATAAAATTGATGGATCTTACTATTTTAATTATGATCACCTAAATAGCAGGATGATAAATGAAGGAGTTACCACTTTCAATACAGAATTTATTACTCAAAATTGGAGTGAAAGAGCCAAAAAAAGAGCTTTAGAAAGGGAAGCAAAAGGGAAAGAATCTCCTGCACTTTATGATTATTACATAAAAAATGTCATTCCACTTAAAGACTCATCATTGCTTTTTATCATGGAACAATATTATGTTAATACAATAACCTATACTGATCCGAAAACTGGATATGTTACTACAAAATACATCTATCATTATAATGACCTTATTGTAGGAAAAGTATCTCCAGACGACAAAATAGAATGGATGCAATTGATACCAAAATCTCAGGTAACAGAAAATGATGGAGGATATTATAGCTCATACGCAAGTTATACTACTGATAATAAACTTACTATTTATTTTAATGATGGTGCTTCATTATATGACAAAGCGGGTAATTATAAAGAAAAAGCTGATTTTGTATTGTTTAGTAAATTAAGAAGAGTATTAGCAGTAGTCGAACTAGATTTAGCTTCAGGAAATTACACAAGAAAAAATTCAAACTTGGTAACAAAGCGAAGTGAAATAGCGATACCAAGTCTATTCTCTAATAATGCTTCTGCCAAAACATTTATATTATTATTACGCAAAGGATATAAAGAAAATTTTGGGGTTTTAAATTACTAATCACTTACAAACATTTATACGTGAACAATTGATTTTAATCAAGTTCATTCTTTGTTTCGATGTTAATTACTTTTGACAAAAGTATCAAATGCAAAGTAATTACATACAGTTTCTTGAGAATCAACTTTCCTTTCAGGAATTTAAGATAAGCTCATTACTTGAAATTACCAATGCAATTAATTCAAACCAATCAGTTGAAACATTAACTAAAATCATTCATTTCGTTTTAAAAGAACAATTACACTACAATAAATTCATTCTTTTACATCATAATAAATCGTGGGAATCGCTTCTTAAAGTAGGAATTAAAGGTACAATCAAAGAAGAAGAACTTGCTTTAAACCTATCTCGATTTAACGAAATCACTTTTATAGATTCATCTCCATCCGAAATCATTAGTCAATTTGATTGTGTAGTACCTGTCAATCATCAGAAAAAAGCCATTGCTTACTTACTCCTGCAAGGAGGAACCAATAAATTAGAAACAACGAGTGAACGACTTTCAAATATGAAATTTATTCAAACACTGATAAATATTGTAATAGTAGCCATAGAAAATCAAAAGATGGTTCAATATAATATCAATCAGGTTAAAATGAAAAAAGAATTAGAGGTTGCATCAGAATTACAAAAACTACTTTTCCCAACACACCTACCTTCTAATTCATATGTTGATATTTCTGCAAAACACACATCACGTCATGAAGTAGGAGGCGATTATTACGACTTTATTCCACTAAATGAAGAAGAGTTTATTCTTTGTATCGCGGATGTTTCAGGAAAAGGAATTAGTGCTGCACTGTTAATGGCGAATTTTCAAGCAACCATTCGCGCTTTATTCCAATATCAAGAATTAGAATTAGATTTTTTAATTGAAGAGCTAAATCGAAAAGTAATAAGTAATACAAACGGTGAAAAATTTATCACATTTTTTATTGCTCATTACAATTTAAAAACCAGAAAATTAACCTATGTTAATGCTGGACACAATTCACCAATACTTTCCACTAACAAAGAAATTATATATTTAGACAAAGGAACTATTGGTTTAGGAATGATGGAAGATTTACCTTTTTTAAATATTGGCAAACACACTGTCGAACCGAATTCAACTTTGATAATGTATACAGACGGAGTAATCGAATTGGAAAATGCGAAAGATGAATTTTTCGATTTGGAACGATTGGTTAAATTAGTACAACAGTATTACCCTTTAAATATGGAGGATCTTAACAATTTGATTTTTTCAAAATTAGATGAATGGAGAGGAAATAAGCGTTTTGTTGATGATACTGCTATTTTTAGTTGTCGATTCTTTTAACGCATTAAATACATCTTTCCAAATTCATTTTTAAAATAGTTATCAGATTGATTAGATAAGTGTTTTACTTCACCTTGGTCATTTTTTACAATTACTCGATATAAATAAACACCATTCGCTAATTGATCACCAAACTCATCTCTTCCATCCCAAGCATAATTAGTCATTTGATTTCTACCAATTGATAACGTTCCTAATTCGCTATTCGTAATCTCCTTAACAACTTTACCAGTTATCGATAAAATTTGAATTTTCACATCTGTTGG
The DNA here is from genome assembly GCA_044370735.1 of Crocinitomicaceae bacterium. GTDB lineage: Bacteria > Bacteroidota > Bacteroidia > Flavobacteriales_D > Crocinitomicaceae > CANHVK01. The sequence goes on from JBILUY010000014.1 coordinate 17,514, forward strand.
AGGAGTACTTCCTGTTAATGTATATACAAATCGAGTTTCTGTGGAGAATGGATTCGGATAATTGATAAGATACGAAACCTGTTGTTCATTTTGGACTTCAAATTGTATTTTATATTCATATTTCCCTGACAAATTTCCATTTCTATCAGCTCCTTGAACTTGAAGTGTATAAATTCCATCCTTTTCAAAATAAGCAGGATAATTAATTTTAAATTTCTTATTTTGATTTGTTGCCGGAGTCCATTGCATGATTTTATTTCCTTTACTATCTGTAAAAGGGATGCGTGTTTGTACACCAGCAGGATTCGTTAAGTATACCCAAAAAAATGAAGTATCATTATCACTATCCATTATATCAAATTCATTTTCGTCTTTTAAAGAAATAAGCACTTCCGATTTAGAAGGTATTAAATCCCCATTCATTATGTGTTTTCCATTAAAAGTAACATCAAGAATAGGGTTTTCTATATCTTTTTTCACATAGAAATTCTTCTCTACTATATTATTAAAATGATATTGTTCGGGCTGATCGGTCAACACTGAATTTATATAGGGATTTACTTCCATCACCAATGTATTTTCACCACTAAACCCTTTGGTATTTACAACAATTGTATCGTTTAAAAAATCTCCTTTTCTTAATGAATCTTGTCTTGGATAATCTATGGTGTGAAGTTGATTTTCTTTATCTAATAACCAATAATTTACTTTTAACGAATCCATTGACCAATCACTAATATTTTTTATTGAAACACCAAATTTCAATTTCATTCCTTCTCTAATCGTATCCTCGGTTGGAAGCCAAACATTAAATGATTTTGGATCAACAGCTGCCTCAGGTACAGGATTATAAATAACTCTCCAATATTTAATTTGAGCAGGAGTTTTAGTCAAATTATCGATGTAATCAGCACTTAGTTTTAAATAGGTTAGTGAATCATTATATAAAGAATGAATTAGAATTGAATCTTTTGAATTAAAATCTTGAGTAACCGTTTTAATTAATTTTAAATTCTTATCATATCCTTCAAATTTTAATTTGGTTGTATCTGAACCAATTTCTAATCCTTTTTGACTCCAATATATTTTGTCACTTTTCGTAATTGGACCAATGAGAGGTGTTACTTCTAAACCTTTATTATCCAGACTTTTTAATTCAGTTTTTAAATTTAAATATTCACCATTGTATTGAGCCACTTTTTCAATAACTGAAGACTTATCTCCTTTACGACAGAAAAAGATAAACGATCTTTGGGGTTTATTAGGGAAAATACTATCTGAACCTAAGTTTTTAAACGTTTGATACATAGCTGGACTATATGTATCCCAACTTGCATAATCAGTTCTTTTCATGGTATATACGATCAAATAGTGACCATCCGGTACTACATTATTAACCATGTTTTGAAAATTTGTCAAACTTTGAGCATCTGTTTGATCAAAAATGAAGTATCCATCAGGACGTTTGCGGCCACATGCTCCATTTTCGTTACGATTTCCGAAATAATTTGAAGTGTTAAGACTTTGATAATGCGTTTTCCAAGGTTTTAATGTTATTGGATCAATCACAACCACATGCAAAGATGGTATAGTACTACTACACGTAGCGTAATCTTGCATTTCGTTATTAATTCGGTAATCAGAAACCGAATACATATATTGCGATGTTGGATTATCATATAATCTTACTTCTAGCTTTAACGCAATCGAATCAAAAATTCGACTTCGATTCGTTTCATTAAATTCAATCTTGTTGATATCATTTTTTAGAAATTGACCAAATGATGATTGTCCCCAACCATATTTATTTTTAATATATTGAAATGAGCTATATTTCCATTTTTTTTGAAGCGAATCAATCGAAACTCTCCAAAAATAGACAACACTATCTTCACAAATTAGCGGAGCACTTTGTAAAGAACTTGCTGATTTCCAATCTGAATATTTTACCTCTTGAATACCTCCTGCTTGCGTTAAAGTAGCGGTTCTTTTTATTGGTGAATTAAATAAATAAGAAGTATCTATTTCAAAAACATACGCTAATTTCTCTGAAAACGGATTGGTTGTAGAGGCTTTTAACGTAACTGTATCATACCCAATTATAGCGTATTCATAAGGGTAAACAGGTGTAATTCCATCGATTGCAATATTTAAGGTAGATGTAATTTGATTGTTTTCGAGTTCATCGTATTGTTCTTTTACAAATGATGGAATATCAATTCGAACATCAAATTGATTTTGACCTATCGAAATATTGGATTGTACTGGGAATTTAAAATAGATAGTATCCAAATAATTCACTCCATAAATAAACTTGGTGTACGTAGAATCTGTATTATACTTCGGAAATTTCCTATTTACCTCGACCTGTACAGTATCTAACATAGATTTACCTAAATTTTTAACAACCAATTGCATCTGAATACTATCGGTTGAATAATCGATGTTTTTAGGTTCAAAATTGATTGACTGGCTTGTAATTTCTAGTTCTGGATTTAAATGAGAATTTATTTTCAACATAGGATCACCATTAAGTGACATACTGAAACAGGTTGACTCATCCAAGTTATTTGTTGCCTTACTATATATTTCAGCTATTGCGCCCTTAATATGTCCACCAATAGTTCCTCCATAATTCAAAACAGAAAATTGTCTATAAAGTGCAGTTGTATATTTACTTAAATATGCATCATATCCTAAGGATGATGGAGATAAAAAAGCAATACCACCCGTATTTTTTAATGATAATAAGCGATGACTAAACGATTCCTGAGTTGAATAAACATCTCCTGAATTACATCCATTACCGATTATAAAAGGGTATTTTCCTTTGTTGTTCCAATTTTCTGGATCATCAATTCCAACATCAAAAGAAGCAGCGTTAGAGTGACCAAAAAAATTCATTACACTCACACCATCTTCGATACGTTTGGTTACTTCTTTTAAAGCAACAGGGTCAATCGGAGCACTTGTCTGCTTTTTGATTGTTAAAACGGTACCACCAAAGTATTTATCCTCAGCTAACTTTTTCATTTCTGCAAGATACCCTTGAAAAGCAGATTGTTGATTAGTATTAGAACCACCTGCAAAATGTAAAATATGTTTTTGCCAATCCTTTGATTTAGAGCTATAAACCGAAATTGGATCCTGCTGTTTCTCATACTCCTGAACCTTTTCTAAATAATTATCTAACTCTGCGTTAGTTAAAATAGAAACGCGACCTGTTGGGAGAAGAGGAATCATTGTTCCATCTAATTTTGCTGTGTAAGCAACATCACTGGCAGGAGAACCAAAAACTGGGATTAAATTTTGTGCATAAATAGAGCTATTGTATTTCATTGCACTGTTAGAAATAGCTTTACCAATCAAAAATAAAGCAGTAGGTTTATGCAAACTTTGATCAAACATATGTTTTGCAAATCTTCTAATAGCAATGAAATGTTTGGGAACACCTCCCCCATATTGCAAAAACAATTCTTCTACTGAAGCAAAAACTACATTATGAGCTCCACCCTCTGCTGAAGTTCTATATGAAGCATATTTAACAGCTGAAGGTTGTAATACCGTAGGATAAATCATCAAAATTGCTTCTTCACTACTGATTTTAGAGTAATTCGTGAAAAAACCAGTAATGTTTACAGGAACAACTTTATTCACTGTAGTAACATTAGTTAAATCTCCTACAAGAATTCTCTGTTCGTTTGAAGAAATCGAATTAGGAATAACCACTTCTAAATTTGAATTATTCGTATTTGGAGCAATATATTTAAGCACGTCCCCATACACTAAAACAAAAGGTTGTTTAATTGAATGATTTGAGATACTTAAACGTATTTTAGAAGCTACTTTATTATTTTGAATGAAATATTCACCAAAATTCAATCCACTCATATTAGTAAGCTGTGGATATTTATAATTTACGTATCCTAGACCTTGAAAATCAGTTAAAGCCTGTTGATCGTTAATAATTGAATATTTAATAATTCCATTGTTTTTGAGCTTTAAAGCAGGAATTGTAAAGTTCGAATTAATCAATTTATATCCTTTAAAAATAGTATCAACCAAAATTTCATTCGAATTTTTCAAGGACAATCTAAAATGATGATTACCAACACCATTAAAAGAAGCATCTGAATGTGAGGTGTTTTTAAAATGGAATGAAGCTAATGGTGCATCACTGCCCGTATAAAGTAGGGTTGAATTTACTAAGTCATAATCGGATGATACATTTGACTTGACTCCATCCTGATTAAAAGTCCAACCTTCACCGGGTTTAAATAATGAGCTTAACTCTCCATTTTTACCATTCGCTTCAAAATAATATCCTGTATTTGAGATTATTCCTTGATAGATCCAAAAATTTGCTGGGGTAATATTAGAATAAGCTGTTGTAGTATCATATTGAAAACGAAGGTTATTTATATTATTATTCCAGCTAAAAAAATAAGTTAATGTGTCGTTTATAAGACTTGTTCCAGGGTTACCTATATCTTCGGGTGAGTCGAATAATAATGAGTCAATCCAACCATCGTTTTTGGTGGCGTAAAACAAAATAAAATCTCCAGAATCAAGTTTATTATCACCTCCGTCATTTACATAAATAGGAACTTCTCTTTCTTTTGCTAAAATTTGAATATTTGCACTTGAAAATTTTGAAACATCAACCCCACTATTTCTTAGGGAAGAATAATCCAATTTATAAAACCCGGATGTTGCTATCTTAAAAGTATAATACTTCTGACTATAGTCAATCCATTCGTTACCATGCTTTTGAGCATTCGTATAACTTTGAAATGCGAATAACAACAAGAATATCAAAGAATACTTAAACATTATTAATTGGGAATTAGACTATTAAATGAAAATCTTAATGAAAAAACATGGGAGTACATAGCTGTTGATACATCTCCAATATCCGTAAAAGCATAATCCAAGCGAATTCCTTGAAACAATATACCTAGTCCAATACTTGGTTGAAATGTAAGTTCTTTGGTAGCTGTTTTATTCGTGATAAATTGGAAATTTTGTATTCCAGACCTCACAAAAATTAAATTTTTATATCCAAACTCCAATCCAAAATTGGGATTAATACTAAATGGATTGGATGAAATTAACACATTTCTTTTACCATCAGTGGTAATTTCTAAATCAAGTTCTCCTGCTAAAAAATTTCCTTTTGAACCAAAAGGTTGTTTGAACTGTCCACCTAGCAAAACACGGGGTAAAGTTAATTCCAAACCATTCGAAGGTAAGGTATTTCCAGTAGAAGTAAATACATCTTTAGTAGTTTGATCTAGACTGAATGACCATGCATTAAACGTTGATGTAGCATCTCTTAATAAAACTCCAAACTTAACCTTTTCAGACAAAGTGTATAGGGCTGAAAAATCCAATCCAAACCCCCACGATTTAGCCATGTCCCCTACTTTTCTATGGATAATTTTAGCCGTACCACCAAATGATAATCCCTTAATAGCTAATTTTTTTGAATATGAGAAATTAAAAGCGTAATCAGCGGCAGAAAACAAAGTAATTTTATCAAAATCAATATTCCCTTCTTTATCAATTAACTGTGTCGTATTTGGAATATTATCAACACCAAAGCGAATGAAAGACAAACCTAGTGCTGTTTTATCATCAATCTTAGTTGAAAGTCCAAGAAAATCATATTTTGTTAAACCAGCAAAATAGTCAGAATGCATTCCTGAAATATCAAATTTGGTAGTATTTAACGTTAATGAAGCTGGATTCCAATATAAGGCGTTTGAACCTTCAACACCAGCAACAATTGCATTTCCTCGAGCTAAAGCATCTGCACCTACCCCAATTTGTAAAAATTCGTTTGAGTATTTTGGAGCAATTCCATCGTCTTGCGTGTTACCCAAAAGTGATTTTATGAGTAAAATCAACAATAGAAAGTGCTTAATTTTTAGTTTTAATATCATTAGATTGATAAAAAATTATGTTCTTTGTATCTCTAATTCAGAAAGAGTAAAAATAAACATTTTAATCTTTTTGTTCTAATTTAAGACGCATGAAGAGTACATTATCAATGTTCAATATACCAAATTTATTTACCGCAACCAACTTTATGTGCGGAATAACAGCTATAATCCTCTCTGTATCAGGAAGAATTGATTTAGCTCCTTTTGCTATTTATTTAGGTGCAATTTTGGACTTTTTTGATGGATTTTTAGCTCGTAAACTGAACCAACAAGGAGAATTAGGCAAACAAATGGACTCATTAGCTGACGTTGTTACTTTTGGTGTTGCTCCCGGTGTGATGATGATGGTACTTCTTTCTTTTTTATCCTTATCTAATGTCCGCTTTGATGCGACTTTAACTTTAGACAGTATTTTGGCTATTAGTTTTGAAACATGGTTAGACAGTATTTTAAGTTTACACCCACGCTCTTTTATTCCTTTTATAGGATTAATTATACCGTTCTTTTCTATCTTCAGACTTGCAAAATTTAACATAGATACCAGACAGTCAGATTCGTTTATTGGGTTAAATACTCCTGCAAATACCATCTTTTTCACCTCTTTTCCTTTGTTACTATTTATTTACAAAGATGATTTTTTTGCCGGAGGAACTTTCATTAACAAAATCATTTCTACCTCTACATTAATCCCGCTAATTATCTTAATGTCAATTTTATTAGTCTCAGAGATACCATTCTTTTCTTTTAAGTTTAAGCACTTTAAATGGAAAGGAAACGAACTTCGTTATTTATTTTTGATAACTTGTGGAATATTAATTCCCACTTTATTGGTGTGGTCAATTCCAATTATTATACTTTTGTATATTATTTTATCTATTTTAGAAAATTTATTTATTAAAAAAGCAAGCATATGAAATTCAAAGCTGAAATCGATGTAATGCCTCTTGACGCATTATTAGACCCTCAAGGAAAAGCAGTTACAAACAGTATGAAAAACATCGGATTACCTGAAATTGATGGTGTTCGTATCGGAAAACATGTACGTTTGTTTGTTGATGCAGCTACTAAAGAAGAAGCAACTGAAAAAGTGGATGCTGCTTGTAAAAAATTACTTTCTAACCAAATTATGGAAAGTTATACGTTTGAATTAGTTGAAGCTTAATTTCAAATAATCATATTTGTAAGGGTGTCCGATGAATTTCGTGACACCTTTTTTATTTTTTATAAGTTTAGTGGGGAATGTATTTGTATTTAGAAGTGTTAAGAATATTCTCAATATAAATACCATGT
>JBILUY010000001.1:0-44294 GCA_044370735.1 Crocinitomicaceae bacterium
AACAGAAACTGCATCTTTATATCCAATTTCTGGTTCAGGATTCGCTAATGCAAAAACAATTGGATCATTTGCCATGGATGCAACCATTTCTTTGGATACTAAATTTCCTTTCGAAAGTCCAACAAAAACATCAGCTCCAACAAACATTTCCTCTAACGATTTATCTCCACACGTGTGTGAACCGAAATGTAATTTGTTTTCATCTAAATCATTACGTCCGATATGTAAAAGTCCTTTACTATCAAACATATAGATGTTTTTCACATCTGCGCCTAATGCTGTGTATAAACGAGCACAAGACATCGCTGCTGCACCAGCACCAGAAATCACGATGCGTACTTCTGAAATATTTTTTTCAGCAAGTTCTAATGCATTTAATAAAGCTGCAGATGAGATAATTGCTGTACCATGTTGGTCATCGTGCATAATTGGAATGTCCAATTCAGCTTTCAATCTTCTTTCAATTTCAAATGCTTCAGGAGCTTTGATATCTTCCAAATTGATTCCTCCAAAAGTAGGAGCAATCGCTTTTACTGTTTGTATAAATTTTTCTGGATCACTTGCATCTACCTCTATGTCAAACACGTCAATATCAGCGAATATTTTGAATAGTACTCCTTTTCCTTCCATTACAGGTTTTGAAGCTGCCGGTCCGATATTTCCAAGCCCTAGTACTGCTGTACCATTTGAAATTACCGCAACTAAATTTCCTTTGGAAGTGTATTTGTATACATCATCAGGATTTTCAGCAATTCTTAGACAAGGTTCTGCAACTCCTGGAGAGTAAGCAAGGGATAAATCTCTTTGAGAAGCGTATGGTTTTGTGGGAATTACTTGTATTTTTCCGGGTCTACCTGTTGAGTGGTAATCTAATGCGTCTTGTTTGCGAATTTTAGCCATAGTTATGCGTTTCTAAATCAAACGCTAATTTAACAAAAATAGGCGTACCTCAACGATTTCGTTGATGCTTTTAACACTTGAAAATGATTGATTTTAGTGACGAACTACGAAACGAGCTGTTTCAAGTAATTCATCTTTTGAATAAACATTGATAATGTATACGTTGTTTTTGAAATCAGACACATCAATTTTTTTATAGTTTTCGATGTTTTCTGAATATACTTCAGTTCCTAAAGCACTGTAAATCTTTACAACAGCATCATTTACATTGCCTTTTACAGTAACATTAATAAAATCAGTTGCTGGGTTTGGGAATACACTCAATGTAATATCGTTATTATCGTGCACAGTTTTTAGGTTTGATTGAGAGAAACCAACCAAGCTAAACATCAATGATATGCACAATACTAACACCTTCATATTCTCAAATATAGCATTTTTTTGATACAGAACCAAATTTTATTTATTTTCTTTAAAATAATTTAAAATGACCATCGCTTTTGAAAGACCAATTGCTTTAGTAAGCTCTTCTTTACTAGCATTTTTGATAGCAGTAATTGTTTTGAATTGCTTCATTAATTGCTCAAATGTCTTTTCACCAATTCCTTTGATTTCACTGATTTCAGAGATAAATGCATTTTTACTTCTACGATTTCTATGATGGGTGATACCAAAGCGATGTGCTTCGTTTCGAAGGTATTGAATGACTTTTAAACTTTCTGAACGTTTATCTAAATATATGGGAATACTATCTCCAGGAAAGAAAATTTCTTCTAATCGTTTTGCTATTCCTATAATGGCAATTTTTCCTCTTAATCCCAGTAAATCTAGAATTTCTAATGCAGCACCAAGTTGACCTTTACCACCATCAATAATGATTAGTTGGGGTAGAGGTTCATTTTCTGCTAATAATCTGGAATATCTTCGATGAACTGCTTCTTGCATCGTGGCAAAATCATTTGGGCCTTCTACCGTTTTTACATTAAAATGTCGGTAATCTTTTTTGCTAGGCTTGGCATTTTTGAACACTACACAAGCGGATACAGGATTGGTTCCTTGAATGTTAGAGTTGTCAAAACATTCAATATGGGTAGGTAATTCTTTTAAGCGTAAATCCTTTTTCAGTTGTTCTAATATTCGATTGGTATGTTGTTCGGGATCGGTGATTTTTTCGTGTTTGATTTTTTCTAAACGGTAAAATTTTGCATTGCGTTGTGACAATTCAATCAAACTTTTTTTATCTCCAATTTGTGGGATAGCCAATTTGAAATCTGGAAATGCTTCCTCAATTTGGATATCTGTTAATACCTCTTTTGATGTACTTTTAAAGCGTTCTCTTAATTCAAATAATGCGTATATAATAACTTCTTGAAGTGTTTCTTCTAATTTTTTTTGAATTTCAAGTGTTATGCCGTGTATGATCGAACCATTTGATATTACCAAATAATTGACAAAATAGGATTTTTCATCTTCTATTCCAGTAATCACGTCAACTGCTTGAATTTTAGGAGAAACAATCGTCGATTTTGCTTTGAATTTTTCAAGTGCTTCTAGTTTCTCTTTCATCTTTTGCGCTTCTTCAAACTTATATTCAGAAGCGTAATCCATCATTTTTCCTTTAACGTACTGAATTACTTGGTGAATTTGTCCTTTCAATATAGATTCAACATGCTCTATAAAGGTATTATATTCCTTTTCAGATTGATTACCTACACATGGACCTAAACAATTACCAATATGATATTCCAAACATACTTTAAACTTTTGTTGTCGAATGTTCGTTTGATTTAAGTCCAACGAGCACGTACGAAGAGGGTATAAATCTCGAATTAATTCAAGTAGTGTATTTAGCACTTTTACGTTCGGATAGGGTCCATAGTAGTTCGAACCATCTCGTATAAACGTTCGAGTTGAAAATACCCGAGGAAAAGGTTCTTTTTTGATACAAATCCAAGGATAGGTTTTATCGTCTTTTAGTTGAATATTATATTTCGGTTGGTATTTTTTTATCAGGTTGTTTTCCAATAAAAGGGCATCTAATTCTGTATCAACAACGATGTATTTGATGTCTCTTATTTTTCGAACTAGAATGCGCGTTTTGGCATTATCGTGATTTTTTACGAAATAAGAAGTTACTCGTTTTTTTAAATTTTTTGCTTTTCCAACATAAATGATTGTTCCATCTTCATCAAAATATTGATACACCCCTGGTTGATCAGGAATGGTTTTAAGTTTCAGTTGAATCTCTTCTGTTGTCATAGTAGATGCTCAAAACAAATAAGTTGTCCAAAAAGTACCAACACATCGTTATTCTTAATTCAAAAATGCTCATTTACTAGAGTAAACTCAGCTTTTTTCATTCTCGAATGCCTCGATTTGACATTTTTTAACCAACTTCTATAAATATAAAGAGGGTGTCTCGACTTTTCGGACACCCTCTTAAACTATTGAATTATTATCAATTATCTTTTAATACCTAATGAAGAGAATTTACGCGTGTCTTTCACTTCATTCATTTTGAATAATGCAGTTTTTACTTCACCATTCATATTGGCTCTTAGGTTATTTAATAATTGTGCTTGTTCCATTGAGAAATCTTTTGTTGCTGGCGCTTTAATAGTTTTATTCAAGCGAATTACATAAACACCTTGCTCTCCTTTTAATGGCAATGTTTTTTGACCATCTTTTAATGCAGAGAATAATGAACCAACAACTTCTGGCTCAAAACCTGCACCTTGAATTTGAGGATTAGCAAATACCACTTCTGCTTTATTCACTGTTGTTCCACCTTTTTTAGCAAGTAATTCTAAATCTTTTGTTTTAGACATTTGTTGAATTAAAATAGCAGCTTTTTTCTCTTTAATTACTTCTGCTTTCATTACCTCTCTAACATCGATGAACTCAGGAGCTCCTTTTTCTCTAATAGAAGAAACGATTGCAATAATGTATCTATCGTTATCTTCAATTGGAGCTGAACATAAGGTTCCAATTTCAGTTTCTTCGTCGTATGCTAATTTGATTAATTTATCTTCAGCAAATGGAGTTTGTACTCCTTGAATTTTTGGATTTTCATCTGAAATTCTGTAAGGTCTTACGATATATCCTTTTTGTCTTGCTATAGTATCGAAAGCATCTAATTTAGATTCTACAGAAGATTTGCGAGAAACTTTTTCATCTAAAGAATATAAAATATTATATGCTTCTTCGTTAATTAAGCTTTCTGTTTCTTCACTTGGTGTAAGTGTTTTCTCTATGAAAGAAACGATTGGGTATTTAACCGATTTACGCTCCATCACTTCGATAATGTGAATACCAAATTGTGTTTTCACGGTGCCAATTGTTCCTATTGGTTTAGAAACTGAAAAAGCTGAAAACTCAGGAACCATTTCGTAATCTAGGAAGTTGTCAATTACCCCACCTGTAGATTTAGATCCACCATCATCAGAAAATTTAGTTACATATTCAGCAAAATTATCTTTGTTGATGAATTTCACTAAACTATCAGCTTTACGTTGTGTAGCTCTCACTTTTAATGAATCTTCTTTTGGAGCAGATAATAAGATGTGTCTTACTTTACATACGTTGGTATTAAATCCACGCACTTTAGCTAATCTGTATTTTCCTTTGTCTAAATATGGTCCAACAACTTGTCCAGGTACTGCCATTTTAAATACAGTATCCATGTTTGAAGGGAAAGTTAAACCAGGAGTTGCTCTTTGATCAGTTTCAGGACGTAAAGTTGATTGTCTTGTACTAGTATAGAATTTTAAATCACTATTTGTAAGAACGAAAATAGAGTCGTTTTTAGCAGTAGCGAATTGTGTTTTTAAAGTGTTTATTTTTTTTGTGAATTCTGCAGTATCTTTTTTAGATGGTGCTATGGCAATATCGAAGATTTTTAAATCACGTCCAGCTGTAACTTCATATTTCTTTTCGTTTTTGTGCTCTTCGTAATAAGCTTTCACCTCTTCATCCGAAACTTTGATTTTATCATCTTGGATATCAGAGTATCTTCTAACTACATAAGAAATACTTTTTACTTCTTTTTGAGCTGTATATTCTTCTTTTGCTTCTAACGAGGTAACATAAACTCCTTGCGCTAATAATTGGAAGTATTTTTCACTTTTACGTTGATCAGTAAACGCTTGTTTTGTGTTTTTCCATTGTTCAGAAACTTGAGGATCAGTAGAAGATTCCATTTCTGTAATTCGTTGCTCTAATAAACGTGGATTGAATTGACCAGTTAAAGAATCAACAAAACTTTGAGCTAAATCAGGCATTACAGTAAATCCATCAGTACCATATAAATATGCGTCAAATTCAGATTTGCTAACATCCAATCCTAATTTTTCGTATTCTTTTTCAAGGATTGTATTTTCAACTAACATTGTCCATGCTCTATCTGCAGAAACCTGCTGATCTTGTGGTGTGTAAGGACGATTCATTTGTTGGTATTGTTGTGCATCTTGTTGCATAACAGCTTTCACCAAGTTATCGTATTTGATAGGATCAACTTGTTCTCCAGCAACTTCTCCTAATCCTAAAACACCACTTGATTTTCCAAAAATATTATCCCAACCAGTCAATACAAACGCAAGCATTGAAAGCCCTAATAAAACAATTGTTAATCCTGATTTCTCTCTGATTTTACCTATAATAGCCATATAAAGTCTCTTTTTAAAGCACGCGAATATACATATCTGAAATGACTTATGAAATATTGAGTAAGATTATTTTTTTGTGAACAAGTCTAAAATGGAAGAATTTAGTACGAAATCTTTTTCTTATTTTTACTTTATGACTTCTTCAGAAAAGGAAATTTTCACTCTAAAACAAGTTGCAAATTCTATTCAGAAAACACTCCAAGAACGGTATAATCGAACGTATTGGGTGAAGGCTGAAATGCATAAATTGAATTATACGATGAAGGGTCATTGTTATCCTGAATTAGTTTATAAAGAGAATGATATCATCGTGGCTGAAATGCGTGGTCAAATTTGGAAATCGAATTTCGAACGCATCATGGATACGTTTTCAAAGGAAGTAAAGGAACCTATTCAAGATGGGATGTTATTGCTTTTTGAAGTCAAAATTGTTTATCACCCAGTTTATGGTTTGTCTTTAGACATCATTGACATAGACCCGTCATTTACCTTGGGTGAATTGCATAAAGAACGAGAAGAAACAATTAAAAGATTAGAAAAGGAAGGGTTATTTTATAAGAATCACCAAGTTTCATTTCCATTATTACCGCAACGAATTGCAGTAATTTCAGTCGAATCGAGTAAAGGTCTTTCTGATTTTTATAGCGTTACAAAATCTAACCCTTGGGGGTATGCTTTTTTCTTTATGTTGTTCCAAGCACAATTAAATGGAGATGGAGCAGTAAACTCAATTATTGCTCAGCTAAAACGAATTGAAAAAGTCAAAACACATTTTGATGCTGTTGTTATAGTTCGTGGAGGTGGAGGGGAAATAGGTTTATCTTGTTATAATAATTATGAATTAAGTAAGGCAATTGCTACTTTTTCTTTGCCAATTTTAACGGGTATCGGACATTCAACCAATGTGACTGTAGCAGAATTAGTCGCACATAGAAGTGCAATTACTCCCACTGAATTAGGAGAATTTTTAATTCAACAATTTCATAATTTTTCTGTACCAATCAAAGATGCAATAAAAACAATAAAAAATAAAGCTCAAGCAACATTTAGATTTTCAAAAGAATTGTTTCAGAGTGAGCTAAAAATGTTTAGGCAAGTTTCTATTAACCGTTTTATGATTGAAAGAAATACGCTTAAAGATTTATCTCAGATTGTTTCAAGTGAAGCTCAAGGAAGATTAAAGTTACAGCACAAAGAAGTATATCGATTTTCCGAATTAATGAAAATACAAGTTGAAAATTTTACTCGTAAAGAAGAAGTACAATTAAATTTTCTACAAAAGCAGTTATCGAATTGGAGTGTAAATCAAAAACCATTTTTAACATCAAAAGTAAATCAACTTCAACAACAACTCATTTTTAATACGAAAAATAGGTTTAAGTTGGAATTGCAAAAAATAAACGAAAAAGCACAGATTGTTTCGATACTTGATCCAAAAAACATACTAAAAAGAGGGTATGTAATTCCTATTTACCAAGGAAAAATTTTAGAAGAAACTAATTTACCTGATGTAAATGCAGAAATAGATCTTATTATGCATTCACACATTTTAAAAACCAAATTAATTAATATTCAAAAAAATGATGACTGAGATGAAATACACGGAAGCGTTTGAAGAGTTACAAGAGATTGTACAAGAAATTCAAGATGGAGAAATTTCCCCAGATGATTTGGCGATAAAAGTTAAAAGGGCTGCAGAATTAATTAAGTTTTGTAAACAAAAGTTGACAACTACGGAAGAAGACGTAAATCAGATACTAAAAGAGTTGGAAGATTAATTGAACGGATTTTTTCGGGAACTTATCGATTTCTTTGAAATTAAGGTATTTTAAATCGTTAGATTTGGGCAAACAATTTTTAATTGGGTTTGTTTATTAAGTAAATTTTTAATGTATGAAGTATTTTTTAATAGTCTTTTTTTTAAGCTCTTTTACTGTTTTTTCACAGGATAAGTTTACTATTAGTGGAACAGTAACAGATAGTACAAAAGGGGAAGCATTAATTGGAGTAAAGGTAAAAGTAAAAGGTGTTGCAGCTGGATCATTTACAAATGAATATGGTTTTTATTCAATTACCATTCCTTCAGGTCAATATACATTGGTTTACAATCAAATTGGTTTTATTCCAATTGAACGTGAAATCAATTTGCAAGCAAATACTCGTTTAGATGTTAAGCTTGTGGCAGGAGAAAAAGTGAAAGCGTTGAAAGAAATTGTAATTTCTGCTCAAAAAGCCGATGCAAATGTGAAACAAGCAACTATGGGAGTAGAAAAAATTGACCCAAAAGCTGTTTCAAAAATTCCTGTATTGTTAGGAGAAAAAGATATAATCAAAACGATGCAGCTACTACCTGGTGTTAAAAGCGCAGGTGAGGGTAATTCTGGATATTATGTTCGAGGTGGTGGTTCAGACCAAAATCTTATTTTGTTAGACGAAGCACCTGTTTATAACGCTTCTCACTTATTAGGATTCTTTTCAACTTTTAATTCTGATGCAATAAAAGACGCGACTTTATATAAAGGAAATCAACCAGCTAACATGGGAGGTAGATTGTCTTCCGTTCTTGATATTAAAATGAATGAGGGTAACAACCAACGATATAATGTGAGTGGTGGTTTAGGATTGATTTCTTCTAAATTAAATGTAGAAGGACCTCTTGTTAAAGACAAATCATCTTTTTTAATAACTGGAAGAAGAACCTATGCAGATGTATTTTTGAAAGCTACTGATGATTATAAAGATAATACTTTGTATTTCTATGATTTGAATGCTAAGTTAAACTATAAATTAGGTCAAAAAGATAAATTATATCTATCAGGGTATTTTGGACGAGATAAACTTGGATTCGGTAATTCATTCGGGATAGATTGGGGAAATGCAACAGGTACTCTTCGATGGAACCACATCATATCACCTAAATTATTTTCAAATACTTCATTAATTTATAGTTCGTACGATTATAAAATTGCGATTAGTGGTGATGGAGTAGATTTTACAATTACTTCTAAAGTGTTGGATTACAACATTAAACAAGAGTTTCAATACTATGCTAATACGAAAAACAAAATTAAATTTGGTTTTAATGTAATCAATCACGCAATTACTCCTGGACAATTTAATGGAACAGGTATTGATTCAAAGATTTTAAATCCTGCAAAGTCTTTTGAAAATTCCATTTTCGTTTTAAATGATTGGGAAGTAAATGAAAAATTAGCAGTAAACTATGGCGTTCGAGTAAGTGGTTTTTCAATTCTAGGCAATGGTCAGGAAATGTACACGTATGATCAATTTGGGAAAGTTGCACAAACTATTACTTATAAAGAAAACGAATTAATTAAAACTTATTATAATGTAGAGCCACGTGTTTCGATGAGTTATGCTTACAAAGAAGATCAAAGTTTTAAAATGGCCTATGCTCGAAATGCACAGAATATACATTTAGTTTCGAATTCTACTACTGCTTCTCCAACTGATGCGATCATGGGATCTACTATCAATATTAAACCTGAAGTAGCGGATCAAGCATCAATTGGTTGGTATAAAAATTTCAAGGATAATATGTATGAATTCAATGTAGAGACTTATTATAAGTATATGCAAAATCAAATAGATTATCGTAATGGTGCAAATACACAAGCAAATGAAAAATTAGAGGGAGAATTATTGTATGGTTTAGGAAGAGCATATGGTTTAGAGATGATTTTAAAGAAAAAAACTGGTAAGTTTTCAGGTTGGTTATCATATTGTTTATCACGTTCTGAAAGAAAAATTGAAGGTATAAATAATGGTGAATGGTATCGTGCTAAGCAAGATAGAACACATGACATTTCTGTAGTTGGAATGTATGAAATCACACCTAAATTAACAATTTCTGCATTGTTTGTTTTCTATACTGGTAATGCTGTTACTTTTCCTTCAGGAAAATACACTCTAGACGGCCAAACTCAATTTGTTTATACAACAAGGAATGGATATAGAATGCCTAATTATCATCGTTTGGATTTAGGTATAAATTGGGTGCGTAAAAACACAGATAAATATGAAAGTAGTTGGAACTTCTCAATCTATAATGTGTATGGTAGAGAGAACGCTTACACTATTAATTTTAGAGAAAATGCAGATAATCCAAAAGTAACAGAGGCAGTTCAAGTTTCATTATTCCGTTGGATTCCAGCTGTTACTTATAATTTCAAATTTAAATAATTCAACTCAATATGAAAAAGATACTTTATACATTTTTAGCTATTTCAGGATTAGTATTGACTTCGTGTGAAAAAGTGATCAAAGTTGATTTGAATTCTGAAGATCCAAAATTGGTTGTAGAAGCTTCTGTCATTGCAGATTCATCAACCCATTCTGTAAAGTTGACACAGTCGATAAATTTTGATCAAGATGTTACACCACCTGTAGTCTCAGATGCACAAATCACGATTAGTGACGTTACCGATGCAACTTCAGCAAAATATACCTTTGATGTTACATCACAAACATATAAAGTAACTAACTTTTTAGCTAAAGAAGGTCACACTTATAAGTTGACTATTCTTGTTGGTGGGAAAACATATATTTCGACCAATACTATTCCTAAACGTGTTACTTTAGATTCGTTGAAAGTGGCTGAATATCCATTTGGACCTCAAACAATTTATTCAATTGTACCTTTAAGAAATGATCCAGCTGGCATTACCAATTACTATTTATTTAGGTTGAAAAAGAACGGTAAATCTATTAATGGTATTTACACGGAAGATGACCAAGGGTTAGATGGACAGTTGACATTAAAACCAATTTTTACACCAAATAACGATTATACACCAGATACAACTATCAATAATGTGCGTAAATTCAAATGGAAAGAAAATGGTCTTGTATCAGTATTAGATTCGATTGAAGCTGAGATTCAAATGTCATGTATCAGTGAAAAAACATATCGTTTCTTTTATTCTTTAAGTTTAAATGGTGGAGGACAACAGTCAGCAACACCTTCCAATCCTGACTCTATGTTTGAAGGTGGCGCACTGGGTTATTTTTCAGCTGAAACTAGACAAATAAAAAAGTTGACAATTAAAGGTAAATAAAAAGATTTCTTATTTTTGCTTGTATGGAAGGGTTACCAAATCATTATCAGCGAGCAATTTCAATTGGAATAAATGCATCATTTATTTTAATGGATTATTATAGAGGTCACGTAGATTCTACAGATAAGTCCGATGGAACTCCTGTAACCATTGCAGATAAAGCTTCATCGGACTTTATTGTTTCTCAATTAGCTGAAACAGGTTTTCCCGTGATTTGTGAGGAAATTGCAAACGAGCCATATTCGATTAGAGAAAAATGGGTGCAAAATTGGTGCGTTGACCCTTTAGATGGTACAAAAGAGTATTTAAAAAAGAATGGTGAGTTTGCCATTAATATCGCTTTTGTAGAACAACAGAAAGCAACATTTGGAATTATAGTTTCACCAGTCAATAAAGAGGTATTATTTGGAGGCAAAGAAACGGGTGTTTTTATTGCCCAATTTGATGATTCAGGTGTAATTATCAGCAAGCAAAAAATCGAAACCAAATCAACGAAAAATAATCCATTAGTACTTTTAGCTTCAAGAAGTTATGATACACCTGCAACTTTAAAATTTGTAGCAAACTTAGAAAAACAGTTTGGTGAAGTAGTTTATAAACAAAAAGGAAGTTCCTTGAAATTTTTTGATTTTGCAAGAGGTATTGCTGATATTTATCCACGTTTTGCACCTACGATGGAATGGGATATTGCTGCCGGACAAGCTATTTTAGAAGCTTTAGGAGGTGAAGTTTTACATTTGGATACAGGAAAACCTTTAATTTACAATAAAGAAGATTTAAAAAATCCTAATTTCATTGGAAAATCAGCTGCGTTAAAAGTTGAACTAATACCTAATCCTTAATGAAAATTTTTACTTTTTTTTTCGTAATATTTTCAGGATTTGTTTTCTCACAACAACGATTAATTCCACTAAATTCATTTTACAAAGAAAATTTTATTAGACTTACTTCATCTAAAAGTATAACAACGTTTTATCCTCAAAATGAGAATGAGTTTAACACGCAGTTTTATAATAGAGATTCTACAGCTCAATTTTTTGATTTTACTGAGTATTTATATAAAAATCATATCTTGTCTTATGAGACTGAAATTGGTAAAATAAATATTGATCCAATTTTAAATTTTTCTAGAGGTAAATTCAATTTTGATACATCAGCATATAATACCTATACTGGTTTTGAGCTTTATAAAAACACTAGAGGCTTATTTATTGATGGACAGATTTACAAAAAAGTTTCTTTTCAATTTACTTTAACTGAAAATCAGGCTCGATTTCAAAATTATGAGCGAGAATACATGGAGTCACGGGGAGAACTATATATTTTTCCGGGACCAAGATATAGCATACAAAATGCAGTAGTTCCAGGTGGTTCGAGGACAAAGCCTTTTAAGGTTAAAGGGTATGATTATGCCTTTTCTTCAGGGGTGATTCGTTATGCACCTCACAAAAAATTTTCTATAGAAGCAGGAAATAACCAGCATTTTATAGGTTCTGGTTATCGTTCTTTATTACTTTCTGACAACAGTTTTTATGCACCAAATGTGCGATTGAATTGGAAAATACATCCTAAACTTGAGTACCAAGTGTTGTATCAAAAAAATACTAATTTATATCGCAAACCTTTAACAAAAGCAGTTGAAGCAAATTATGAAACCAAATTTTTTGCCTTAACTTATTTGACTTTTAAACCAACAGAATCACTTTCAATTAGTTTGTTCTCTGCAGGAAATCAATTGTTAGGTGATTCAATGGTGAAACATCCTTTCATTACCGATCAATTAATTCCTTTGCCTTTTTTCCAAAATGATTTTACTTTGGGTAGATCTTCAGTTGTAAATGGAATAGGTGGATTGAACTTAGATGTAGCCTTAAAATCAACGCGGATTTATGCTCAACTAGCCGCAGATAAAGTGAATAATGTGTTTTTAGTTGCGAATCAACTTGGGTTTTATTGGTTTGACGCATTTAAAATCAAAAATGCAATGATTCAATTGGAGTGGAACCAAGTACCTAAAAATTTCTATTCAGCAACTAATCCAAAATTAGCTTACAGTCAATTTAATTTGCCTGCTGCACATCCGAAAGGAAATAATTTTAATGAATTGTTTTTGAAATTGTTTTATGAAAAAGAAAGAGTTTACATTCAAGCAACAACGAGTGTTTATTTGACTCAAGGAGGAACTTTTACTGAACAAATCAATGCGACATCTATCTTTAATGGGTTGAAAGTAGGTAATTTGGAATATGGTAACACCATCACCGGAGATTATGAATTAGGTTGGCGCTTTAACCGTTTGTACAATGGAAGTATTTTTGTGAAATACCAAGGTCGTGTGAGTGTGTATGACAAATTTCATCAAACCACCAATTGTATTTGGTTTGGTTTAAAAACATCTTTGACTAACGAATATTTTGACTTTTGAGAATTTCTGTAATCATAGCACTTTTTATTTCTTTGGTTTCTTTGGGACATCCAGGAGATACCATTGTGACCAATAAAAATGAAAAGTTAACGAATATTTTACCAGATAAAAAAAGAGATTCTTTAAGGAAGTTTTTAAAATTTGCACCTGATCTTGTA
Source organism: Crocinitomicaceae bacterium (assembly GCA_044370735.1). Taxonomy (GTDB): domain Bacteria; phylum Bacteroidota; class Bacteroidia; order Flavobacteriales_D; family Crocinitomicaceae; genus CANHVK01. The sequence continues at coordinate 13,226 of JBILUY010000001.1, forward strand.
TTTTCTACTACTTCCAAAAAGCCATTTTATCAAACAGGATTGAGTGGTTTAATTGGTTTCCAAAAAATTGAAAAATCGAGTGCAGCGTGGGGAACTTACGCCTATCTTAGATCTGGATTAACGACTCAAGGTAGCATTCCTTATTTTTCTGACCCTCAAACAAAATCTTTTGTACTAACACCGGTTAAAGATTCTATTTATGGACAGCCTACTAGTTTGTATTTTGATATTATTGGTTCGTTTTGGTATTCATATAAAAATTTTAACATCGAATCTGGAGTAGAACAAATGAAATATCCAATGTATAATTTTAGTTCTAGAAGTATTTTTAACTCTTACAATCGAATTGCTAATCCGTATGTGATGATTGATTTAAAGTTTAGTGAATCTTTAAATTACAGTTTACGACAAGATATTCTTCGAGAAAAAATCGGAAATCATTTTGAACCGAAAGGTAATGTTACTCACACATTGACTTATAATCATAAAGGTAAATTCAAACTCAGATTATTTGAAACGGTGGTTTATCAAATGAAAGATACCTTGTATAACCGTGGTTTTGAAGTAGAATATTTAAATCCCTTTTTGTTTTTCCGTCCCCAAGAATATAATATGGGTTCGGCGGATAACATCTTATTGGGTTCTGAATTTTCTTATTCTTTTAAAGAAAAGGAAACCCAAAAAAGAAGCATATTTTCAACAATTTATGGTCAAGTATTGATTGATGATTTTTTGCTTTCTGCATTTCGTGCACGAAATGGTTGGTGGGGAAATAAGTATGGATTTAACATAGGATCTCGATTTTTCATCTGTCCAAAAGATTCATCTGGAAATACAAAATCTTATAATCATTATACTTTCGAATTTACTTATATGCGCCCCTATGTTTTTTCTCAAACAAATCCAGGGATTGTTTATGGAAATCAAGGGTTGCCAATTGCCCATCCGTTGGGATCTAATTTTGCAGAATTGTATCAAGAATATAAATGGCAAAAAGTGGATAAGAATTTTAATATTCATGCATTTTTACAAGCCTACATCAAAGGAGTGGATTCAGTTGGATTGAAAAATAGTTCTTATGGAGGAGATATATACCAATCATATAGTAAACATCCATATGAGTTTAAAAACAAAGTAGGCCAAGGGATTACATTAAGAACTGTACAATTGGGTACTACTTTAAGTTATATTTTTAGTGATAAATATTTTAGAGACTTATGTTTCTATATTGAACCCCGTTACCGTTTGATGTTTTTTGAAAATCACCGTCAAGAGGATTTCTTTTTGACGATTGGAATACAATCTGGAATTTGGAGAAATCAAGACCGATTAAATTATTAATTTATTCTTCTAATTTTCTACTAATTATTTGTCATTTCAATCAAATACGTATATTTGTTAAAGCATCGAAATATTGCTTTGTTTATGGATAAGTTGATTGCCGCGTTTCCGCATAATATTACTGAATCTTTGGAGATTGCTTCCAAGTATCAATTTAAAAAACCTGCTCACGAGATTCACAATGTGGTGATATGTGGTATGGGGGGCTCTGGAATTGGAGGAAAGATTGTTTCTCAATGGATTCAAGATGAAGTAAAAACTCCTATTACTTTAGTACAAGATTATACTCTTCCAGCGTTTGTGAATCTACATACGTTGGTGATTGGATGTTCTTATTCTGGAAACACAGAAGAAACACTTTATTCATTAGAAGCGGCTAAACAAGTAGGTGCTCATATTGTTGGGTTATGTTCTGGAGGTAAACTTCAATCTTTTTGTGAGTCAAATGGATATGAGGTTATTTTAGTTCCAAGAGGAAAACCACCAAGAACAACTTTAGCATTTTCTTTAGGTCAGTTGTTAAATATTTTTTCTCAACTTGGTTTAATATCACATGATAACTTGGAAAAGTACAGAAGTTGTGCGTCATTTTTAATTGATAATCAAGAAGAATTTAAAAACGAAGCGCGATGTTTAGCTTCTTTTATTAAAGGGAAAAACTTATTAATGTACTCTGCTTCTAATTATGAAGCGGTAGCTATTAGAGCAAGACAACAATTCAACGAGAATTCTAAAATATTATGCATTCACCATGTTATTCCTGAGATGAATCATAACGAATTAGTTGGTTGGGGATTAGGAAATGATAGCTACGGTGTATTGTTTTTCGATTCTAAAGATTGGTTTGACCGTAACCGAGTTAGAATGGAATTTTCGAGAGAGCATATTTCAAAGAAAAACGCTCATATATACACACTAGAAGCTAAAGGGGAGAATATTCTTGAAAGATCGTTGCATTTCATTAATGTAGTGGATTGGGCATCTTTTTACTTGGCTGAATTAAATGATGTAGACCCGATTGAAATTGATGTGATTAATGAATTAAAAGGGAAATTAGATAAGTATTAATTACAATAATTTGATAATCAAAGGGAGAAAATTATTTCTCCCTTTTTTTTGTTACAAATTTTTATTATTTTCATACAAAAACTTAAAAAAGATGTCTTTACCTATTTTAAATGTTTTAGAAAATTTAGGAGTGCCGAGTGTTGCCTCTGAAGTTCTAATATTAAATGAACCATTTGATTGGACTAATACAAATGATATAATTGTACAAATAGAAGAGCGTTTAGCGGTTATAAATTTGGAAGTTTCTACAAAGAAAAAGGTGTTGAAAGTGGTTACTGAAGCTTTGGATAATGTTTGCAAACATGCTTCAAAATTTCCGACACAGCAAGTTTCAAGTTTTATTTGTCATTTAGGCGAAAACGATAGTTTATATATTTCAACTCGAAATTTGGTGCCAAATGCTCATGTTGGTTCGTTAATTTCAACAATACAAGAGTTGAATCAAGCAAACCAAGATGAATTAAATCAATTGTATAAAGATCAATTAAAACACGGTAAATTATCTTCAGAGGGTGATGCAGGGCTAGGTCTAATTGAAATAGCAAGAAAATCAAATGATGCGATAAAATTCACTGTTGAGTTTTTTGATATTTTAACTTCAAATTTTACTTTTTTAATAACAATTGATTTAAAGAAATTTTAGTATGGAGAAATATTATGTTGAGGCTACCAAAATGACACCAGAAGTAGTATTAGATCCTATTCAAAGTATTTTTTCTATTTCTGGAAATTCACGTCCTGAGAATCCAATGCAATTTTACAGGCCAGTATTTGATTGGATTTCGGAGTATTTAACAAACACAGAAACAAAGTTTGTATTTAAAGTACAAATGGATTACTTCAATACTTCAACAAGTAAAGTGTTTTTAGATTTATTTGAACTTTTCGAAAAATTCAAAGATGATAAAGATATTCATGTTGTTTGGTTGTATCAATCCGATGACGAAGAAATGCAAGAAGCAGGGGAGGAATTACTTGATTTAGTGGATTTATCACATGAAGTAAAAGAGATCTAAAATTAATTGGAATAGATAGTAATGGGGGCTAAATGCCCCCATTCTTTTTTTAAATCTCTACGCAAATTAAAACAACATCATCCATCTGTTCGTAGTTACCTTTCCAGTTTTCATAGGTATCATTAAAGAATACTTTTTGATCAGATGTTTTCAAATTACCGACCTCTAAAATTGCTTTTTTAAGATTGGCAATTTTAAATCTATTCTCTTCCTCGTTCATTTGATCTGCATATCCATCACTGAAAGTATAGATTTTATCTCCAGTTTGAAGTTGTATCGTATTTTTACTAAATGGGGTCATTTTTTTGTAAATTCCTATAGGTTGTTTGTCACCCTTTGTTTCAATTAATTCATTATCTCTTAATATATACATTGGGTTATTTGCTCCTGAGAAAGAAATTTCATTAGTATTTAAATCCCAGCAACAAAGAGCTATATCCATTCCGTTTCTCATTTTTTCATCAGAATCCAAATCAATATTTTTATTGAGTGTTTTAATTACAGAATCTCTTAAAGCGTCTAGAATTAAGTTTGTTTCTTCGATTTCTTTTTCAATTATGATTTCATTTAATAATGAGATTCCTATCATAGTCATAAATGCTCCAGGTACGCCGTGACCTGTACAATCGGCAGCAGCCCAGAAAATTTTATTTGATTTTGTTTTATAGGCCCAATAAAAATCACCACTGACAATATCTTTTGGTTTGAAAAGAATAAATAAATCAGTAAATAATGTATTGAAGTATTCATTTGAAGTGATAATCGCCTCTTGAATCGTTTTGGCGTATTCAATACTTTCAGTAATCATTTCATTTTTTTCTTGAATTTCATCTCTTTGTTTTACGACTTCAGCAGTTCGTTCAGCTACAATTTTTTCCAATTTGATATTGGCTTCACGTAGTCGTTTAGTGTAAATTCTAACAGTAACGTAGATAATCAAAATGAAAAGTGCTGTGTATATGATATAAGCTAAAATTGAACGATACCAAGGCGGTCTGATTTTAAACGTAAAGTGGCCAACTTCTGAAATTTCTCCATATACATTCATTGCTCTAGCTTTGAAAGTATATTTTCCCTCAAATAAGTTTGTGTAATTTTTGTAATTATCCGTAGACCATTCAGACCATTCCTCATCAAATCCTTCCAATTTATATTGAAATAGTGTTTTTTCTTCTTCTAAAAAATAAGGACTTGAAAAGAAAAAACTAACTTCATTAAAGTCATAATTAACTTTTGAAATTTTATGGTGTTTTTGTGTATTACCTCCATATAGTAAGGAATCTTTACCAATAATGACTTGTCTAATAAGGGTTCTAAATTTATATTTTTCTTGTTTATGTTCTGCAGGTTCGTATTTATATAGACCATCTGGTGTACCTAACCAGATATTGTTTTGATCTCCAAAGAATGAATAAATATGAAACTTAGGAAGTTTTTTTAAGTCAGTGGTATCTCTATGTTTATTTTTTAATGAAATTTTTGAAACACGTGCTGTATTATCTCCATATGTGGAAGTATAGATATGATTCTTTCCATCATATTTTAATCGAAATATTCCTAATTCATCATTACACAGAAATGGATGGATTTGGCAAGATTTTTTTAATTTTTTTGATTGGTAATCATATTGGTATAATGCATTTTTTGTACCAATAAACACATTGTCTTTTATGGTAAATATTTGATTATATCCAAGATTTTTCAAGCCATGTTTTTGATCAATAAAGTAAATGTGTCTTCCATCGATATAACCGATACCTGTATTATCTGTAGCAAACCAAATGTATTTATTTTGATCAATTCCAATACTCCTTACAGCACTTTGAGTAGAAGTAAGTTTTATTGGTTGTTTCGTTTTTAAGTTATATAGGTAGACTCCATTGTCACATCCCAATAGAATTTCAAGATCGTTTTTCTTTTCGATATAGAATAAGTTACAAAGATAAATTGGTTCTGCTGATTTGGTTAGTTCGTTTATTTGATATAATCCTTTTGAGTTCGCAATAAATAGTTTCGAACCAACTTCACAAAATTTCCAAGTTTCAGCATGTAACCCAGAAATTGGTAGAAATTTGCCATTTTCTAAATACTTCACATTTGTGCTTGAAGCAATAAACAGTTTATTCTTGTATTTAATAACATCTTCAACCGTATTTTCAATACCTTCATTTAAGCCCCAATTTTTAATTCCTGTATTAATTTCTAATCTCGATACTCCTTTATCTGTACAAAGCCAAATATTTCCTAAATGATCGTTAACGATTTTATTAATCGCATTATTTATTAATCCATTGTTTGTTGTAACTTCGTTTATTAAATTCCCTTGGATATCAAATAATTGAAGTCCTTTATAGATGGTTCCAACAGCAATTTTATTGTTGATGGTTTTTTCTAAACTGTAAACATAGGCATCTCTAAGGAACGTTTTGTATTGAAGAAATTTTGAACTTTTTCGATCTATTTCCCCTGTTTTTTTATTGTAAAGGGTAATCCCTTCTTTCCCATTTAGAAATATAATTTCCTCATTATTCAATCCGACCGCTCCTGCGATTGGTGCGTCAATGAAATAGGTGTTATTCTTCGCTTTGTGTAATCCCTTTTTGTTTATTACATATAAACCATCTTTTTTGTTATTGAAATATATTTCATCACCTACTTTGTTTAAGGTGAAGAATATAGGAATATTTACAAAATTGATTTTGGTTCCATCGTAATCAAAATATCCTTCATCAGTAGAGAAATAAACGTGGTTATTTAAATATACTGATGTCCATACGTTTTGAAAATTTTGTTGTTTTTTTGGAACTTTATTTTTAAGTGAAATATATTTAATAACTCCTTGTTTATCTGCTTCTAAATAACCTATTTCTCCAACACCACCTACATATATTTTTCCTTTTTCATCTTTGCAAAAAGATAAAGGAGGTGCATCATTTTTTAGATGTAGAGAGGTCCAATTTCGACCATCATAAATTGATATTTTATTTCCTGAAGCAAAATACAAAACCCCATTAATGTCTTCAATACCGGTCCAAGTTTGAGCATTTAATCCTGAAATTTTTGGATCAAAATTTTTAAGAAAATAATTCCCTTTTTCTTGATTATAAGAAAAATTACCTATAAAAAGTACTAATATAGAGAAAAGAATAAACTTAGGCATATCTAATTATTTTGTAACAAATTTACAATTAATAATTTATTATGAAAATAGTTTGAAATTTTAGTAGTGTTATTACTACCTTTTTGGCTCTGATATTAATGTGTCACCGATCATTGAATAATCGGTTAGAGTAAATAAAAATTTCATCAAATTCTTTTTATCTGTAGAAGATAAATTCAAATTTTTATTTAGTGTTGGATCAAGGTTTGAATGTGATTTTATTCCTGAATTATAATGATTAATCACGTCCATAATACTTGCAAATCTCCCATCGTGCATAAATGGATAGGTAAATTCAACATTTCGTAAGGTAGGAACTTTGAATTTAGCTCGATCACTTTCTATTTTAGTCACATTATATCTTCCATCGTCTTTGTAGATACTATCTAGACCATTATTTCTAAAAGAATAATCCGTAAATAAAGGTTCTTTGTGACATTGAGCACAATTCGTTTTAAATAATTCATATCCTGCTTGTTCGTTTGCTGTGAACGTAGCTTTACCAGCCTTCACTTGATCGTATTTAGAATTTGCAGAAACAACAAATGCCATATACTGACTTAAAGCTAGTTGAAGGTATTTGGGGGTGATACGATTAATATTATATGCTTTTTTAAATTGAGTTGAATAGAAATTGTTTTTATTTAATTTTTCAAAAAGATGCGTTGTGTCTTCTTTCATTTCAATCGGGTTTAAAATAGGATGCATTGAGAAATCATCCATTTTTGTAACATTTCCATCCCAAAAGAAATAGGGGTTCCAAGCCATATTAAACACAGGCGGTGCATTACGATTTCCAAAAGCGCCATTTACTCCTTTGCTAAATGGAATATTGTGGTCTGCAAATCCGTGCGTTTGTGCGTGACACGTTGCACAAGATATGGAACTATCTAACGATAGAATTGGGTCGTAAAATAAATACCTTCCTAGTACAAATTTGGCCCTGCTGACTGTATTCCCTTCAAAAGAATAAATTGAGCTCGGAAAATTGGAAGGAGCATTGAAAGCAAAATTATCTTGTGGTACAGATGGAATAGGAGATATAACGGGCTTATCTTTTTTACAACTACAAACAATTGTAAAGATGAGAACCCCTATAACCCCTAACTTTTTCATATTTTTAAATTTAAAAATTTTTCTGTATTCCTACAAAACAATCTTGGTGAAATTGATTGTTTGTTGTGTTATATTGTTGAAAATAGGAGAGTTCATATCGACCATATACACCCCATTTTTGATTGAAGAAATAATGGATTTCTGGTAATAGAGTAACTCCGATACCGTTTGTGTAAAATCGGGTCCAAAGAGGGGATTTAATCATCCATTTTGTTTTGGAAAAATAGGGGAAAATTGACACAAGAGGCTCCAAACTAGACGCTTGAGTTCCTCTACTGTCATTATCTAAACGTAAACGTAGATCGACACCAATTCCGGCATATAATCTCCAAGCAGCTTTATCTATCCATTTGTATTCGAGTATAGGTGTAAGATCGTAAGCTGTTTTTGAAAAGTAAAAAAGTGTCCCATATGAACGGATCCGAGCAGAAAATAACAAATCATTTCTGTATGAAGTGGTATAAATTACATTCGTAATAGGATAGATATAGCGATTGCGGTAACTTCCAATATCGGTACTTATGGTACTTTTCAATTGTTTCATTTCCTGTGTATATCCCAATGAGAATATACATAGTAACAAAATCACTAAACTATTGAATTTCATCATGGTTGCACACTGTTAAAAGTTGGACCAATCTTTACTTCATCAAAATACACAACATTATTATTTTTTGGTTGAATGTGTCCGTGATATTGCCCGAATTTGAAATAGTTTCCTGCTCGGTTGTAAAGATTTGGGCTATAGAATTTGTGGTCTTTTCCGTTATTTGGAGTGATATATTCCTTATTTAACCAAGCTTCGATAAATCCTTTGTCTGTATCATCCCAATAAATATGTGCAGTAAAGTCATACCATTTTCCTTTTTCGATGGGAATGCTATTTCCAATCAAATAGGTTTGATTACTGCTTCTCGGGTTTGAATTTCCATGTAATTCCATTTTCCCATCCACATAGGTAAATTGAATGGGAGGGGGAGAGCCGTGAAGTACGGGTGTGCTTGTCCAACTTTCACCGCGAAGGTAGTCAGGCAAATCTTGCCATTGACAGAGTAGGGTATAGGAGTCATCTTGGTAATTAGTATCGATATAGAAACTAAAACCATAATAAGCTTCGGATTGGTAGTTTGCCGAATGATAAACAGCTAATTCTGTTCGATAACCATTAAAGACAAAATCTTCTGTATGTAAGGTTGTTTTCAATGCTGTTTTTCCAGAGCGAGTAGGGTAATTTACTAAAGAAAGATTGGCATTGGTATCTTTCACTAAAAGCAAATCATACGATTTTAATTTGTTGATCTCAAAACGATCTTCAAACGGTGCTATCGGTTGATTGGGTTCGTTCAGCGGAACTTTCCCACAGGAAAGTAAAACAAGAAGAAATAGTATAACCCCAAATTTCATCATCGGATTGGTTCAGCATATTTTGTACTTCCAATATACGAATAATCACTCAAGGTTTTTAAAAATTCAATTAAATCCGATTGGTCTTTGTCGTTTAACGGAAAACCATTGACGAGTAAAGGGTCAGTTGTTGGTGAAATTTGAATTCCGGTAGCTTTGAATTTTACCACTTCTTTTAAGTTTGCAAATCGTCCATCGTGCATGTAAGGATAGGTAAATTCAATATTGCGTAGGGTTGGAACCTTGAATTTTCCTTTATCTGCCGGAGCTTGCGTTACTTTTTCTACACCGATATCTACGATGTTACTTTCTAAGCCACTGTTTCTAAAACTATAATTTGTAAAAAGAGGTTCGGTATGACACGAATTACAATGTTGTTTAAATAGCTCATAGCCATGTTGTTCATTCGATGTAAAAGTTGCTTTCCCTAATTTCACTTGATCGTATTTGGCATTCGCTGATATTAGCATTGAGGTAAATTGAGCCAAAGCATGCAGAAATTTTTGATCCGTAATGGTATCAACTCCAAAGGCTTTTTTAAACTGTTTGCGATAGAAAGCACTTCGATTTAGCTTTTTCATTAAATTGCTAAATGTTTCACCCATTTCATGTTCGCTGGTAATTGGTACAAGAGGTTGTACTTCGATGTGATTTACTCCTCCATCCCACATAAAAGTAGGTGACCAAGCAAGGTTCATCAAAGCGGGAGCATTTCGTGTTCCAAATTTTCCGTGAACTCCTTTACTTAAGGGAACGTTATGATCAGCAAAACCATGTGCTTGAGCATGACAGGAACTACAAGATAAAGAACTATCTGCAGATAGGATAGGGTCGTAGAATAAGAACCGTCCTAACTCAAAACCTGCTTTCGTTAATGGATTGTTTGAGTAAGAATAAACTGGTTTTGGAAAATGACTTGGTTGGTCAAATGTGAAAGTATCAATTGCAGAAATTATTGGTTCATCTTTTTGACAAGACAAAAGAATGAAAAGTAGAATAAATGGTAATATTATTTTCATACAATTGTTTTAAAAAAGAGGGTGTCTCATAAAGAGACACCCATCCAATTAACTATTGATTATTTGTTACTTTTTTAACAGAGAATCCATAAGGACTGTTAAATAAACCAAATCCTCCATTTTCGCCCAGAGCCATAGTCACAGCAGGAGTTCCTGGCATGTGAATCATGTTTAATGTTTTCACACTTGGTGCTGAATGCCACAATAAACCTGGGTTAACTTCCATAGAAATAGTACTTTTCTTGTTTGCAGTTACTGTTACTTTTGTAGTGTTTTCTAACGCTATTGATTTTTTTGTAACCACATTGTTCGCACCACTAAATCCACCTAAATGGAAAGCAAACATTTTTTGTTTTGCGGTATCTAAATATTTACCTTCTGCTTTTAACATGATGTAACCACTTTTCCAGCTCCAGTACATATCATTTGTTACAGCTAAATCACCTGTTTGAGCTCCAGAAACGTTTCTTGCACTATCCACACCTAACGTATATTCTAGGGAAGTATAATCACCTGCTGGAACATTTGCTAAACTAATTGTCAAAGAACTTGGTTTAGAAAGGTCAATCAAATGGTAGCTTTCAGTTTCAGTCCAGTAAGTACCATCCGCTTTTTTCAATTTTACATTCGTAAAGAAATATTTGAATTTAGAAAAATACATCGTATCCTTTTTCATTGGGTGAATGAAAATACTATCCAACATAAAGTCTTTCTCATTCATCATACCATACTTATGAGCAAACTCGATGTTTACAGTACCATTTCCTACTGTATTAGGTGTAGTAGTTGTGTCATCTTTTTTACAAGAGGTTAATCCTAAGATTAAAGTCGCAGCAGCTGCGATTGTTAATTTGATTGTTTTCATTTTGTTAATTTTTTAAAGTTTATTTTTTCCTTCCTTGAGGAGGGACAAAGGGAGGTGATTTTATTATTCGATAATCAATTTCTCAATATGTTTTCCGTTTACATATTCCACATGAATGAAATAAACACCAGTACTGAAAGCAGTTTCCAATTCTAAATCTGTTTTGTTAACAAATTGAATTTCTTTTACTTTCATTCCAAGTTCGTTGAAAATTACTACTTGTTGAATTGCTGCAGGAGCATTGATAGAAATATTTCCTTTAGAAGGATTAGGGTAAACTTGCGTTTTCGTAGCATTTATTTCCTCGATACCAGCGCATGCTTCTCTTGTTAATGAAATACTATCTCTGCTTGTAGTACCTACTTTATCAGTGATTTCAACCCAATAGTTTCCTGTAGATAAATTACTTACTGATAACGTTGTATCACCCGTACTCCATTTGATTTTGTATGGTGCAGCAGGAGCAGCGAAGATTGTTCCACCTGTGAAAGCAATCGATAATTCTCCTTCTTTGTTAGCACATGTTGCTTTTTTCACTTCTGCAAAAGCTACATTTAAAGGAACTTCTGATAATGAATTTGAATAAATACTATTATTTTCAGTTGAAACAAAAACGCGTTCTCCAGCAAAACCAATTTTGTTCACATCTGTGAAACTTGGTAAGTTGAATTGATTTCCACCTCTTTCCCATGTTTTCCCTTCGTCAGAAGTTGCTAATAAACCACCTTTGTATGAAGCGAATAAGTAACCACCGTAAGTACCTAATGCTTGAATAGCATCACCATCTAAACCTAACATTACTGTATGATCGATTGATGTTTCAGCGGTAGCTTTCCAATCTATGTTTTCGATGTTTGAAACATATACTCCACCGTGATGAGCACCTACGTAAACATTTGTTCCTAAAGCAGTAATACTTGTTAAATGATCTGTCGGTAAGTTTTTATTGATATCTACCCAGTCACCAGCGTTCTCATTTTTAACAAAAGCACCTTGACCGTGAGCAGCTAAATATACTTTACCTCCTAAAAATGCCAATGACACAGGCTCCATTCCTTGTGGAAGTCCACCCATAATCATCGTCCAATCATTTGTTCCGTTTGATTGCCAGATGTTTCCAGTACTACAAATTACATAGATAAAGTTTTTAGAAGCAAATACTTTTTCGATATTCATATTTGTCAATCCTTTGTTAAAAGTAGACCAAACATTAGCTGCTGTATCAGTAACAAATACACCTGCATTTTCAGTCACTGCATATGCTTTAGAACCAAAAATTGCAAGGTCATTTACATTCAAACTATCCGTTAAACCTTTGTTTATTTTAGTGTATGAAGTAGCTAAATTTTTGGTTACATAAACACCTCTTTCATTTGCCACATAAATTAGTTTTGCATTATTCGTTGCGAAAGAATTTGTTTTAATGTTATTGAAACCAGTGTTAGTTGCTACCCATTTGCTAGTGTTTTGATCTAAACGATAAATACCATTGTTTTCAATACAAACATAAATTTGATTTTGATGAATGAAACCATTATTGATGTTTAATGAATCAGTAATGTTAAAATTATAAGAATCATATTTTTGACTAATTGGGTCTCCTAAACCTCTTTCAGTTATAAATAATGCGTTTGATCCGATTTCATCAATAATGATATTTTTTACTTTTTCCGAAAATTGAGAAACAGTATAATCGAATTTAGTAATAGTATCAGCTTTTTCTAAAACTAATAAGTATGATTCAGTGAACACCGCTAATTCATCACTATTACCTAAGTAATTGATTGATAAAGCACCATTTAAATTTGTAGTTTTTATATCATTCAACGAAGCCCAAGTAGTGCCTAAATTTTCAGAATAATAAATACCTTTTGATTCCGTTAAAAGAAATACTCGTTTGCTAGATTGACTTAAACCAACAATTTTAGTACCCGCAAAAGAGAGATTTGTTACCTCTGTCCAATTGTCTCCTAAATCTGTTGATTTAAAAAGTTTACCAGATGTTGTTCCAGCTAATAAAGTGTTTGCATCCAAAGCTATTACCGAAGTTAAATCCAACGACGTTAACCCTTTGTTGATTTTCACCCAGTAACGATCTGATCCAACATATCCAGAAAAACGGAAGATACCACTATCTGCAGTAGCTGCAATCGCATATTTTCCTGTATGAGCTAATCCAACAATTTTACCGCTTTTTAAACCTACAGGTCTTGCTGACCAAGAAACAATGATGGTATCTTTTGCAGTTGCATCGTACTTACGTGTACCTGCATATACACCTCCATTTGCAGTACCAATGTAAACGGTATCTTTTTTAGTTACAGAACAAGTTACAGTTCCGCCACCATAAGGACCTTTCGATCCAAAGTGTGCAAAAGAAGTTGCACTCACTAAAACACCGGTTAAGGCTAATCCAATTTTAGTAATTGTTTTTTTCATAGTTAAATTTAATTGTTTGATTGACTTATGGGTAAGTCTTTTTCTCTAATCTTCTTTTGTCTTTCTACTTTCCACTTTCTTCTACTTTCTCGCCCCTTGTTGTATCCATTTTAAAATTAAATCGGTTGTACACCCGTCTAATTTTCCTGTTGGAGGCATAGGGTTGGTTTTAGAAGTCATCGAAACATACAAAATGCTATTTTCTGGTTTCATCGTGTCAATGTAGCCACTTTTACTATCCATTAGGTTTGCGTATGCTTGATTACTTTCTAAATTCAAATTTCCAGCAGGTTTAGATCCAACATGACAACCTGAAGTATTACAATTTGCATTGAATATCGGTTGAATGTCTTTACTAAAAGAAACAGTTGCTGGCGGTGTACACACAGGTTCTGCAGTTCCTTTTTTACAAGAAATCAATAGCGTAGGAAAAGAAAGAACTAAAAAGATTTTCTTCATTAATTTTCGTATCTAAACATCGAAGCGATGTTAGTTTTTAACGTTGAAACGATGGGTTTTTTGTTATCATCTAAACTTTGGACTTTCAAATTCTTGGCGTTGGTTAAATCTATGTTTTCAAAGAATTTACTGTAATCAATGACCATATGAGCGTATCCAATTTGTCCTTCCAAAATGGTAATGTTTTGCTCTGGCATAACTACACTTATTAAGTTCTCGTTTCCTCCAATGCGGTATTCAAATGGAACTTTGACTCCATTCATCGCTTTGGTTGTATCGATTTGACCTGCAAAATTTAAAAACACATATTCATCGGGTTTAGCCATAGTGCCAAACCACATTTCAGATTGATTGAGTAAGATGTTATATCCTTCAGTGGTAGGTAATAATTTGTTTGTTGCTGGGATAAGACCTACTTTAAATCGTACTGATTTGTAGTTTCCAACGTTGACATCACCAATTACAACACTTTCAGATTCAAACACTTTTAACGCACCTTTACTAGGTACATTATAAACGCTTCCATCCAACTTAACCAACTGAATATCTGTTAGGTAAAATTGAGCGCGATTGAGTGAAATTTTTCTTCCTTCCGGAGTGGTCATTTCAATATCATACGCATCTACTTCCGAATCACCTATAAAGGTATGAAGGTGAAATACCAATCTTCCTTTCGGGGTGTTATCCGTTGTAGCGGTTGGTGTTGAAGTTTCTTTTTTACATGAAACAAGTACCAACAGCAGTGAAATAATATAAACCCAGTTTTTCATAGTATTAAAATGAATAGTTTAAAGATGCGTGCCACGTATTTGAACTTTTGTTTTGAAGTCCATGCAATTGTTGGTAAAGTGGAATACCATATTCGAAAGCTATACGACAACCAGTTAAGAAGCCAAAGTCTAATTCATAAGAAGAACCAATGAAAGCAGATATCTTTGTCCCTCCATAATTAGCAGGATTGGCTCCTAACTCGTTGAAAATGTATAGTTGTGCGTCGTTACCGTGAATTTGTTCTGATATAGAACTCTCAACACGAAAAGTTGATCCAACTTGTTCTAACCAATTGTAACCAACCCAAGCCGTTGAGTTCCATTCATTTCCTAAACGATATCCTAATTTATTGTCATTCAATCGAATAATAGCACTTGTTTGTACACTTGTAGCCCATTTCGATTTTTGAAATACATAGGTAATGTTTGGAAGGTATTCCCAAGAGCCTGATCCCAATTGCATCATATAGGGATAACGTTTTCCTTCATACAACATATCCGAATTACTTCCTGTAGATTGGTAATTACCAGAAGGAATATTAATTCCATTGGATAGTACTAATTGTTGTTGTTCCGTTTTTACCAAACCAAACATACCAACCAATTTTGTATCTCCCAAACCAGCAGTTTGCATTTCCATCGGAGTAGTTGCGTCCATTGTCATGCCTGACATGGTATGTGTATGGTTACCCAACATTTCCATTGGCATAGTATTTTGCATATAATGGAACATTCCCATTACTGTCCAACGGTCTGATAAACCAACCATAGCCATCAGCATATGCATATTCATTTGCATCGAAGGGGTGTACATCAAATATTGATTGTAAATATCTGTTTTTGATACCGTTGTTCCATTTTGAATAGGTGTTCCCATATTCATTTGAGAAAAACGATAACTCAACATCCACTCCTTTTTTGGATGCACATGACTAATCATCACCCCAGCTGGAGTAAGATTTCGTATGCAATGACAAGTGTGATCGCATGTTGTTGTATCTTCTTGTGCACAAAGAGAAATACTTGAACACAGGAAGAAAATCCACGTTAAAAATTTCATCGTATCGATGATTCAAATTCGAAAATAGATAAGAATATTAAGTACATTCTAAAACACAAGAATGTAATAGATACATAGCTATTCAGTCAATTACTATTTGTAAAAGCTGAATAATATGTATAGGGAAATTATGCTGTTGGGGGATGAAAAATAGCGTCTGTGTGTTTGTCAGACCAAACTATAGCATAATAAAAATCTTTTTTAGAAGAAGGTTGATTAGCTAAATCTACTTTGAAAGTTTCGAAAAACGACTGTTGATCTAAAGTAAATTCACTTGTTTCAATTTTTGACTTACCAAAATCAATTTTATTTGATTGTTCTTCTTTGGCTTGTTCCTTCGCTAATTGTTTTGCTAAATAACATTTACCATTACAATGTAGCATCGGTTTGGCTTTGTTTTCACAATATTTTCGTGTGATTTCCGCCTTATTGATTTGATAATTAATGAATAAACCTGTCTTAATCAGTGTGTTAGAAACAAACAGACTGATCATACAAAAAGCAAAAATCTTGTATGCTAGGTTTTTCATGAGACAAATGTAAAACAAAAAACGAACCTAAAAAGTGATTTAGGTTCGTTTTTTCAAGAAGTTTAAAATTTAGTGTTTAGAAATTACTGAATATCATACACTTTCACCCATCCTTTATTTTCGTGGTAAAGCATACAAATTACTTCATCCTTTTTTTCTGTACATTCTGTTAATGTGTAAAAGCTTCCCACAATCCAATCACCATCATTGTATTTGGCTAACAAGTCTTTATTACATACTTGATAATCTGCGTTTTCATATTGAACGTATGTTCCTGAACAATCTTTTACGACTTTCAATTTTTGATCAGTAATTTTTATCTCTTTCGTTGGACGGTATAGTAATTCACTTTTACGAACCTTGATATACGATGCATAAGCGTGAGCCATTTTACACGTATATTGATCAGGAGAAATAGTTGAACACTCACTTAATTTAGTGATGGATGCATAGATTACATCTCCTGCTTCGTAGTTTGCTGTGCTTTCGAAATTACATACTTTGTAGTCATTCCCATCAATTTTCAAGTATGAACCAGTACAATCTTTAACGAACTCAGCCTTTACTTCTGTGTAAACAGTATCTGTATCCGAAGGTGTTGTTCCACCATCTCCTGGTTTGTCAAATTGAAACTTTTCACAAGATACAACTGCAAATGAAGCAATTGTCAACAATGTAAATATCCACTTTTTCATAACTTAACTTTTTGTTTCTTAAAATTATATTCTATACACTTAATAAACAAGGATAGTTGCCTATTTTTGTTTTACATTTTCAATTTAAAATCAATGAAAGTTAGCGGTTTCACCTTTATACGAAATGCCATCAAATACGATTACCCCATTGTAGAAGCTATACAATCCATTTTACCCCTATGTGATGAGGTTGTTGTAGCTGTAGGAAATTCGGAGGACGAAACACTTTCATTAATTCAAAATATTGATCCAAAGGTTCGGATTATTGAAACGATTTGGGATGATTCTGTAAGAGAGGGGGGCAGAACGTTGGCATTGGAAACGGATAAGGCTTTTGCTGCAATTTCTCCAGATGCTGAATGGGCTTTTTATATACAAGGTGATGAGGTACTTCATGAAAAATTTGTACCTGAAATCAAAGACGCCATGTTGAAATACAAAGATGATCTACGAGTGGAAGGTTTGTTATTTAATTATCTCCATTTTTATGGATCTTATGATTATGTTGGTACTTCAATTAGTTGGTATCCCGATGAAATTCGTATCATCAGAAATCGAAAAGATATTTTTTCATACAGAGATGCTCAGGGATTTAGAAAACAATCAAATGAAAAGTTGAATGTAAAACGAATCAACGCTTGGATGTATCATTATGGTTGGGTAAAACCTCCTGAAAAAATGCAGTTGAAACAAGAATCGTTTCATAAAATGTGGCACGATGATGCTTGGTTGGAAGAAAATGTTAAAAAAGTAGCAGCATTTAATTACACAGAAAATATTGATTCACTTGCGGTATTTAAAGAAACACATCCAGCAGTCATGCAACATCGTATTGATGCTAAAAACTGGAAATTTGATTATGACATTTCTTTTAATAAGGAAAAGACAAAAGATAAATTCAAACGATTTTTAAGAAAGTATCTTGGTATAGATATTAGGTATAAAAATTTTAAACAGATATAACAAAAAGAAGGGCTAATCATTGACTAGCCCTTCTTTTTTATTTTTAATTTATTACAATCTGTTTTCTTTCGACACGATCACCTTCTAAGTGAACTTCTAAAATATAAACTCCTGCTCTTAAATTTTCTACATTGATTGTTGAAGAATTTTCTGTTCCTGTAAAACTTTCAGAATGAACTAAAACTCCATTTGAAGAAATTAATTTAATATCTTTTTTAACAGATGGATTTGCACCAACAATGTCAATATTGATTACATTATCCACAGGATTTGGATAAACATTTAAATAGATTTCCTCTTTTACTTCGGCAGCATTTTCAGTTGAAATTTCGATAGTTTCTGTAGGGGTTATTTTTCTGTATATAGATGCATTTCCTTTATTATCAACGATAAATTCATATCCTTGATATTTTTTACTATCACTTCCACAATATGCATAAATATCATAAATTCCAGGAGTTAATCCTGTTAGATTGATAGACTTACTTTCACCCATCTTATTGTAAAGAGAGATGAATGTTTGATTATTTACAGTAACAAAATTCCCATTTTTATCTTTCTTACGTATTCTATATTTATTATTCGTAGAACCATAAGAAACATTAAACTTAATTGATGAATCTACAACATCTATCGTAAGACGGATTCCAGTACAGTTTTCACGAACATCAGAGTAAAAATTATCTTTTACTTCTTGTTCTGAAATTGCCTTAGCAGAAAGTTTCAATTCGTCAAATAATAGTCTAATGATTTTATTTTTTCCATCATTACCAACAATCAAATCAGTGTTATTATTAGATAAAACTGATGATTTAAATTTTGCTACTAATTGATCATTTACATAAACTTTATCAGAATCTTGATTATGAGTTAATACCAATTGATTCCATGTTCCAGCTTCAACTTTAAAACTAGTAGTATTCAAAACAGAGTTTTCACCAGCTCCAAATTGTACTTTTAGATTACCATTTTTATCCGCTAATATTTCAAACCTTTTTGAAGAAGTTGCGCTAGGAATGGACATGATAGTAGCATTATTATACTTTGGCATTTCTAATAGTTTATACCAAAATGAGATTGTATAAGCGGACAGTGTATCAATATCAACAAAGTTTTTGAAAGTTACATTATCCGTTGCATTGTAAATTCTATAAGCACCTGTTAAGTTGCCATAATTATCATCAACCTTAATTGCGCCAACTACTTGTGGTGCAGTAGCTCTCTTTAATGAATCATTATTGTTTTTATCGAACGAGTAGTATGATATTACATCTTTTAAAATCGATTTGCAATTTTCTTTGTAAATGCTGAATGAACTAGATTTAAAGTAGCTTACATCCTGAGAACAATATACATATAGTTCATATTCTCCTTCGGGAAGTTCATCAATAGTTACACGTTTTGTTTCTTTAGCTACGTTACCAATCGATACAAAAACAGGATTTGATATTACAGTAAATGTATTGTCTGGATTAATTCTTCTCAAACGATAGGTGAAATTAGGAGCTCCTCCAGAAATCGTAAAGGTAACACTACCATAAAGGTTGTCACAAGTGACCGGAGTTATATCACTATTTTCGATAGTTAAACTCATATCTTTACATGTATAATTTTCAGATGAAGTATTTCCGTCACCACCTGAAGTTACAGTGTCACATAAAGATAAAATTGAAAAGTTATACACTTTTGATACTTTTGCATCTTGACCACAAAAAGCAAATAAGTCGTAATTTCCTTTCGCTAAGTTTGAAACAGTAATTGTTTTAGATTCACCTACGCCATTATTTAATGGTGCAAAAGCTGGACTAGTTAATATGGTAAATGTTCCATCATCGTTTTTCTTTCTTAAACGATATTTATTATTGTCAGATCCATTTGCAATGGTAAATGTTATTTGACCATCATTTGTTGAAGTGCAAGTTGCTTTTTTAATGTCCTCAGATAAGACAGAAATTGAAATAGGTGTACATGGGCCAGATAATACTGAATTTACTGTTACTCTTACTGTATCTTGTCCATAGCAACCATTTTTTAATCCTGACATGGTGTATGTAGTTGTTTTAGTAGGATTTGCAGTAATAGAAGCTCCTGTAGAACTGCTTATAGTTGCAATCGGTGTCCAGCTATAACTATCGCCACCAGTACCGGTTAATGTTGTAGTTTCACCAGAATTAATTGTATATTTTGATGCAGTTGCTGTTACTATAGGTAATTCTTTGATAGTTAGTGTGGTTTTATAATCATCAGATGAGCAGTTTCCATCATTACCACTTACGATAAAACCATAACTTCCTATTGCTACGTTTTTAGGTAAATTGAATTTCCCAACTTGGTTATAAGAAACGTTTGTCAATGTTGGATACCCTTGTATAGGATTATCTCCTAATGATACGTTAAAATATTTAGCAGCGACCTTACCAGTTAAAGTTAGTTCAGCTGCAGTATCGTTATAGCATGCTACTTTTAAAGAAGCTGTATAACTTGGTTTGTAGTAAAATTTAATGGTATTACTAGAATCTAATACTACATTAGTAAATCGTGCATCAGATACTGAAATAAGTTTTAATGTGTTAATTGTAGAATCTACTGTAATGGTATATACTTCTTTTGTAATATTCGTTATCGTTTTCTCTACTCCATTATTTGCGGTATATACAATTTTAAACGGTGCAACACCTTTCATGTAAATAAGTGCATTTTTTGTTTTTGGAGTAACACACTTTGTTGTTCCTTCAAAAAATGCTAATGGTTTTCTATCTACTATTAGTTGTGCTGATTTAGATGTAACATTTTCATATTTACCATATAATAGTACTCTAAAGTAATTCTTCTTGTAGTACAATCTGTTAGCAATGACCAATGTATCTTTGGTAACTTTGGTGAAATTACCCCCTTGTTTGATATCATTCCAAGTTAAGCCACCGTTGAAAGAATATTGCCATAAAAATGAAGTTGCAAATTGAGATGCCACTGTAAATGTTGCTTCTCCATTTTCTAAATACACTTGTGAAACAGGTTGTTGGGTAATTTGTAGTTTGTTTTGTTTAGTATACACAGTTGTAGTAACCTTATTTGTACATACATCATCATTTGTTGATAATGTAATTACAAAATAATAGGTTCCTGGAGTTGTTCCATCGTTTGGTATTGAAAATTTAACTTGATTATCTGTTATATTTTGATTCTCTAAGGTTGAAAAACCTGGAAAAATTCTCGTACCAGTTTGTACTTCAAATGATGTATAATTTGATCCATTTAAGGTAAATGTTACATTCTTATCCTCATCCATTAAAGTATTGGTGTTACTTACAAGTGCATCTTTTTTATAGGCTAAAAATGAAGTTTGTCCTGTTAATAGATTGTTTGTGTACTTATAATCAGAAACTTCAATAATATTAAAAGTTGTTTTAGCTCCTAACCCAGTAACTGGAAGGGAATAAGATGTAGAAGTAATATTTGAAACAACAATGTTTGAACCGTTATTTATTGCGTAAGTAAGTTTGAAAGGAGCCTTTCCTGTAAATTTGATTGGAATAGATTTTAAGTTAGTCGCATCACAATTTGAAATTGTAGTAAAAACAGCTGTTGGTAATTGTTCAATGGTAAGTTTAGCTGATGATGATGTAACTGAACCATAGATGTTTGAAACTATAGCTCTGAAATAATAACCGTTATAATTTACTCTGTTATTTACATCGAGAGTTGCACCATTTTGAGTAAAATCTACACCAGAAATATCTGACCAAGTTGTACCGTTTGCAGAAAGTTGCCATTTATATATTGTTGCATTCGAGGCAACTACAGAAAATGAAGTTGATCCATTTGCTAATACCGTAACCGCAGTTGGATGCGTAGTTATTTTAGGAAAACCAGCCGTGATTGTCGGTATTGAAGCTGCTTGAAGATTAGCTAAATTAAAAGAATACAAATGAGTTATAACCTTGTTAAATGGATTTGTAAACTCGAAAGTTACAGTACCAACTGAGGCTAACTTCGTGCCATACGAACAATATACAACAGATGTATCCCCAGTATTTAAAGGAGCAGGAGGTCCAAAAATAGCTGAACTCAACGAGGTTTTCCCTGATAAATCTGTATACCAAACTTTCGTAATAACAGGAGCACTTGTTATATCCAAATCATGCCAAGAAAATGTAAACGTTCCGTTCTTAGTAGTTGGGTTTACTGTCAATTTCTGATACTGTGTATTTTCTACATTCGAAGCAACAGGATTATTTTGCGTGTAGTTAGGTCTAAAATCACCAGGAGCAATTGCCCAATTGGTGTTTCCATCCACTCGCTTATCAAGATTTATAGTTCCAGACTGTCCATATGTAAGAAAAGACAATGTAATTATAAGTATTGACAAGTATGATTTTACCATAAAAAATAAGTTTTAATCCCTAAAAATAAAAAAATTATTAATTATTTTGTTAAATAGTTGATTTAAAAACCAAAAATATTATTCAATAATTAATTTTTCTGAAATTGTTTGACCGTTTTCAGTTAGTTTTATTAGATACATTCCTTTATTTAAATCAGACAATTCCAACTCTGAATTAGTAAGCGCTCCTTTTTTAACTACCTTTCCGTTCATGTCAATAATACGTATTTCTGAAGTAGATGTTACATTATTAAAATTTAATTTTCGCCCATGTTTTACAGGGTTAGGGTAGATTGAAATCGTGTTATTTTTGATGTTTTCTACAGAAGAAATATTATCTACTGTTACTATCGTATTTCCTAATTCAGACCAACATTCTCCATTACTTACTTTCAAATAATAGGTTCCAGCATTGGATGTCGTTGCATTATGTATCATAGGATTTTGTGATGTTTCTCCAAAAGATTGAGGACCTGTCCATTCGTAACCAACAGCCGTTGTGTTTGCATGAAATTGAATCATTCCTCCAGTTGTATATGGTCCGTCATTAGTTGGTGACGGTCTATCTGGTCTTTGTTTTACTGTAACTAACACTGAATCAGCATCACTTTTGCAATTTCCTAAAGTAGCAAATACTTTGTAGTACCCTGAATTTACAGTCGAAATATTTGAAATTGTAGTGTCTTTAGAATGACTTACAAATCCATTTGGTCCGCTCCAAACATATCCTGTGGCATTTGGAACTAATGAACTTTCAAGTACTATTGTTTGTCCAGCACAATTCGTTGTATTGTATAACTCACCGGTTCTATTAAAAGCCGTTGGTTTTGTGAGAGCATCACAACAATTTTTAATTACAATTGGTAATGAAACTAGTGTGTCACTTGGATTACTTGAAATTACGCGTAGTCGATATTGATTTCCAAAAGCCAAGTCAGATGGAATCGTAGTTGATACCGAACCAGAAAAACTACCAGAACCTGTTAAAGATAGTGTATGTAAGGTAGTGGGGGTTGCGAATGATCCTGTTTGGTCACTTAATTGAAATGTAAATTGATTTCCAACATTGTATAATCCTTTTATTACATATTGTATGGTTGCAGTTGAACCCAAACATAGTGTATCATTATTGAATGTTGCACTTAATAAGTTGTTTCTCAATTTAATTGTCCAAAAGTCTGTACTACCTTTTGTAGCTTGAGATTTATTTCCTGAAATACTTGAGTTAGATTGACCTGTAACTAAAATTCCATTATCGTTAGCCAAGGTCATTCCAAAACAATAATCACCTTGATCACCTCCGTAAGTTCCGTCCCACACTTTTGTTCCATTGGCTTTTAATTTCACTACCCAGTAATCAAACCAACTCATTTTATCTTCGGTTTTATCACCAGTTCTTCCTGATCCGGAAGAAGCAGCAAAGATGAAAGAGCCATCAGCTTGTTCAACAACATCTTCTACACTTTCTTCACCGTCACCACCTAGGGTTTTGTCCCAAATTACACCTCCAAGTGTATCAACGTGAACCAACCAACTATCAAAAGAACCACGACAAGTGTCTGTTTTTTCAAAACTTAATGGTGAACGTGAGCCACCTGCTAATAAATATCCTTTACTCGTTTTAATCGCTGCTTTTACATCCTCTAAATCACTACCTCCGTATGATTTATCCCAAATTTTAGCTCCATTTTCACGGATACGAACAGCCCAATAATCTGCAGCACCAAGATTATAATTTCCACGTAAATACTCCGATTTTTCACCACCAGCATTGGAATAGGTAGTTCCAACCAACAGATATCCTCCATTGTGAGCAGGTACGATTTCTTTTAATTGGTCGTGACTATCACTTCCATAAGTTTTATCCCAAATTTTGGTACCAGTAGATGATATTCTGACAACCCAAAAATCTGTTCTTAATCCATTTGGATCGCGTGTATCTTCTGTTTTATCTCCTGTATTTCTAGATTCTGAATTCCCACCTAATAAAAAATCTCCGTTTGGAGTTTCTAACAATGCATTCAAATCTTCATCGCGTGTACCTCCAAAAGTTGCGTCCCATTGTTTGTTCCCATCTTTGTCGATTTTGATTACCCAATAGTCTTTTCCTCCGTTACCAGTTTGTGTTTTATCACCAGAAATATCTGATTCAGAGTAACCACCTAAAAGAAATCCTCCATCGCTTGTTTCGATAGCAGTTCTGAACATATCTGTATAACGTCCACCATAGGTTTTTGCCCAAAGTTTATTTCCTAAGGAGTCCATTTTAACAACCCAAAAATCGATAAATCCATTTACACCTTTTCGGTCGTCTGTTTTATCAGCACCAATTCCAGAGTAAGAAATTCCACCTATGAATACTTGATGGTTTGAAGTATGTATAACTTTATATGGAGTTTCAGAATCAGTACCGCCATAGGTTTTATCCCATAATTTTGTTGGTCTTTGTTGGCTGAATCCAACAGAACTTCCTATAAGGATAAGTCCTAATATTAGTTTTTTCATATGATAGAATTAGTGAATTCAATTTTTTTCTTGACAGATTTTCATTGAATTTTCAAATTTGTGACGAAATTAATTAAAATATTTATTCATCAGCATGTAATCAATACTCCCTGATTGTGAATGACATCCTATACAAGATGTACCTTTATTTGCAGTAGGAAAAGCCTCAGTTCCATCTTTGTTGATATAACCCCAAACCCATCCTTTCGTGTCAGCATCTTTGTTTTTGGTATCCTTATACAGGATAGCATATCTTTCAATCGTATAATCTTCATCCATTAATTCTTTAACAATTAAAGAACCTTCCGGAAATTTAGCTGATGAATTTATTTTGCCTAATGAGTCCAACATTTCACTTGCTATTGCGTTATATCTAGTTCTCATATACGGTTGTGAATGTCCGGTCCCTGTACTTTTTTTTAGGTATTCACTTGATTTTTTATACCACGTAAATCCTTCGCTACTTTTAGACATATCAAACAAACTTGAGGTAGTTGGTGAAGATGCTTCTTTCTTTTTACAAGCGAAAAGAGAAATTACAATGAAAAATAGTTTAAATAGCTGTTTTGTTTTCATATAAAAATTTAATATAAAGATTTTTGAAATATAGGTATATTTATTATTTGTGTTAAAAATAGGTTTTTGATTCAATACTTACATCTTTTCACTTTCCAACTTTCAACTTTTGTTTTCTTGAGTTTATCGAAGGGTTACTTCTTCCCCCTCACGACTATATTCGAAAAAATAATCCCAAGTACCAATGCCATAGAAGTAGTTAGCATATTTAGTGCGATTTGAATACCCGCAACAACATCACTCTCGACAAGCTTGGAAATACTTAAAAATCCTAATGAACCAGGCACAAGTAAAATCATACCA
Organism: Crocinitomicaceae bacterium; assembly: GCA_044370735.1. Classification (GTDB taxonomy): domain Bacteria; phylum Bacteroidota; class Bacteroidia; order Flavobacteriales_D; family Crocinitomicaceae; genus CANHVK01. Next base: position 38,899 of record JBILUY010000001.1, read on the forward strand.
GGTACGAGCATTACAGAAGGATTTCTTCCGCTAAATTTTGAAAATAAATTGCTACCAATCCCTAATAGGAGGGAAGCGAAAAATACAGCAAAAGTGTTGTTTGTAAATTGGTTACCAATTTTGAATGTGAAATAGGAAATCCAACAACCGATTAAAATCCAGATAAAATCTTTCGGTTTAGCTTTAAACAAAACGACAAATCCAAGTGGAACAAATATCAAGGCAATCCATTCTTTCCAAAAGGGGAGGGGTGCAAGTTGATGTATTCCAGTTGGTAAATGAAGATACGTAATGATTGATTTTCCAACGCCTATTCCGATTGCAAGCATCACAAAGGTGATAAAAGCGGTTGTGAAACGACTTAATCCAGCAACTAAATGATTATTTACCATTTCAGTAATCGATACCGTAAAGGTAAAACCTGGTATAAGTAAAATGAGTCCACAAATGGTCGCGATGTCAATACGATAATCCACAAACCAACTAGTAAAAAGTCCGGCTACCACAACTGCCCAAATTGCAGATATTAATACATATACTTTTGACAATTGAGGTAGAAATCGAAGCAGTAACCCAAAAGTGCCAATACCTAATCCCATGATAAACGAACTTAAAATTTCAGGAAGTTGTCCACCGAAAACGCATGCTGCAGCTGCAGTAGAAATCCCAATAAAAAATGCCGTTATTCCACCTGAATATCGATTTGGATGCGCATTGATTTTATTTAGTTCTAAAATACCGTTTTTTGGTTCTAAAATTCCAAGTGAAACTTCTGTTATTATTTTTTCTACAAGATCTAAACGCTCTAAATTTAACTCACTATCAGTGACTTTAACCATGTGAGATTGCGTTTCATCTAATATGGTAATACTAGCAAAAATAGAACCAGGTGTGGCAAAAAATTCACTTTTTACCTGCAATCGTTCACACACCTCTTGCATACGCTCTTCTAGTCTGTGGGTTGGCAGACCATTTTCGTGTAACGATTTGGCACTTTGTAAGATAAAATCAAGCGTAGTTTTGTTAGGCATAAGGTACAATCTTGTTCGATATCTCAAAGTTACATTTTTCTTTCTACCTTTGATTTATGTCGCAAAAAACACAAGCTTGGGTTTATCTTTCTCTTTTAAGTCTGATCTGGGGAAGCTCTTTTATTTTGATGAAACGCGGAATGATTTCCTTAGATGGTACACCTTTATTTTCGTCGTTACAAGTTGGAGTGTTGCGTATCGTAATTGCAGGTACCGTGCTTTTACCCTTGACTATCCTAAATCGTAAGAAGATTATAGACAAAAAGGATTGGTTGTATTTTGCCATTGTTGGGTATTTTGGAAATTTTTTCCCTTCACTTTTGTTTACTTATGCAGAAGAAGGACTTTCATCAGGATTGACAGCTATCATAGATAGTTTAACTCCTGTTTTTACCGTGTTAATCGGAGTTTACTTTTTCAAACAACGTATAAAATTGGCTCAAACGATTGGTTTATCAGTTGCGTTTGTTGGTGTGTATTTATTGATTTTCTTTGGTAAAAATGTTTCGTTTACAGGAAATTTACAGCATATCATTGCAGTGATATTGGCTACTTTGTGTTATGGAATTTCTGTAAATACGATTAAATACAAATTGGCTACCTATTCAGCCATGGAAATAACTTCGCTTTCATTTGGAACATCCATAATTCCTGCAACCTTGATTATGTTGTTTTCAGGTACAATTTCATTTATACAAACCGAACCAAAAGCAATGGAAGGACTGTTTTTTATTGCTATTTTGAGTGTGATTGGAACAACAGTAGCGCTATATTATTTCAATAAGTTAATTGCGATTTCTTCTACTGTTTTTTCAAGTAGTGTTACCTATAGTATTCCAATTGTTGCAGTTTTAATTGGAACACAATTTGGGGAGATGATTAATTCCCTGCAAGTGTTAGCAATGATTGTAATCCTTGCAGGGATTTATTTTGTGAATAGGAATTAATGTGCTTCTACTTGCGAAATGTCCGTTGCAAATTTTATCACTTTAATAACGTTTCCTTCCGCGTTTTTAATTGGATTATAAATAGCGTTTAGCAGAATTTTCTTACCTGATTTACTAACACGTTCAAACACACCATGATTTTCCTTACCATGAGATAAGTTGTACCAAAATTCTTTGTATTCAACCAGTGTTTTCAGGTGCTCAGGAACAAACATAAAATGATGTTTTCCTTGTATTTCTGAAAGCGAATATTCAGTCGTGGTTAGGAAGTTTTCATTTGCAGTAATGATAGTACCATCAGGTTCAAATTCAATTACTGCCATTGTTGCATTAATACCTTCAAGAATTCCTTTTGTATATGAAGCATCTTCAGCAATTTTTTTGTTTTGAATTTCCATCTCCTCTTGCGTTGCTTTCATTTCCTCCATGTTTTGACGAAGTTCTTCCTCTTGCTGTTGCATTGCATGAACCATTTTCGTCATTTCACGTTCTTTTTTATTCATTTCAGATTGAGTAGCATTTAGTTCCTCAATATTCTGACGCATCTCTTCTTCTTGTGCACGCATTTCTTCTTCTTGTGCACGCATTTCTTCCGTTTGTTGTTGCGAGTGATATAGTAATTCTTTTGTTCTTTCATTGGTTTGAACACTCGTTATTGTACTCGCAATCGTTTCAGAAAGTTTATTTACAAATTCCATTTTATAATCTTCCAATGGATGGAAAGATGCAATTTCGATTACCCCACAGATTTTTTCATTCACCATTAATGGAGTGATAAAAATACATCTTGGAGTAGCCTCACCGATACCTGAAGTGATATTTACATAGTCACCTGGTATCTCTGTAAAAAATAAAGGTTCTTTATCAAACCAACATTGTCCAACCAAGCCTTGTTTGTATCTGATAATATTTTTTTCTTCTAAATAACGTTGTTTTCCATAAGCATATACTGCTTTTATTTCCATGAATGGCTCGTTATCATCTGTTTCGTTTAATACATAAAGATACCCTTGATTAGCACCTAAATAACGTAATAGGTTAGAAATGATATTATTGTAAAAACGTTCAATATCATCAGTATCCCTTATAATATCGGTGAATTTAGCTAACCCTTCATTTACCCAATTACGTTTTTTATCTTCTTCAGCATTTGCCTTAATTTTTGTAGTCATTTGGTGTAATGACTCAAAGATTGGACCTTGATTTTTAAATATTTCTATTTCAGCTTCATAATTTCCATTTCCGACTTCGCTTACATAATTACGGACATTTGATAAATTATGAACGACGGTATTTAAAGAGCGAAGCATATTGGCTGTTTCGTCTTTACCTTCCACTTCAATTTCTTCTGTAATAGCTCCTTCAGAAATTTGATCTAATACATCTTCTGTGATTAAAATTGGTTTTTCAATTAATTTAGAAACATATAAACTCAATGTTAATGCAATGATAGCAACGATAATTCCTAAGATGAATAACGTTAATTGTATTTTATGTGTATAGTCTGTAAGTAAATCTTGTTGATGTGTATATTCAACTTCGATTACTTCACTTAACTTCTCCATTTGAACAGCTAGTTGATCAAATGTGTTTTTATATTCTCGTATTTCTTTGTGTCCTATTGAAGAATGTAAATCATATTTAGTGTATAAGCCTTTATCAATAAAATACCTAGATGCTTTAATATAATTCTTAAGTGGAGTTTGAACTGCATCTACTTGTTTTTTTATTTTTATATCTATCTTGAAATGAGTTAATTCATGTAAAGATGTTTTGAAAATATGAACATGTTCTGCAAAATCTCGTTTTACTTCTTTTATTCCATCAACATCTCCATCATCTGTCAAGAAAGCATTATACACATCTGCTCTAAGTGCATCATGCATCATGTCTGCTGTTAATTGACGTGATGCAGCTTTTCCTACTTGTACAATATCATATTTAATGTCATCTACTTTATCTAATGATTGATGTGCAATAATCGACATCAAAGCGGTAAAAAATATATTGATTGAAATGATTAATAATATCTTTTTACGTACACGTAGATTTTTAATCCAATTTAACATTATGTAAGTAAATTTAAGTTTTGTAAATACAAATAAACAATTAATTATTTTAATTGTTCTCATAAATTAAAATAATACATAATTTTTACACGTAAAAAAACGGATGAGTATTCCCATCCGTTTTAAGTATTGTTTTGTAAATTAACAGAAAGTAATTTCTACTTGTGTTTCTGATAATTTTTTGATGTCTAGCATTTGTTTGAAATAGATACCTACCCCTTTTACTAGTGAGATGTATAAATCAATTAATCCTCGTTCAGATTTGTATGTAACAATGATAGATTCTCCTTTGTCTTCAAAATCAAATCTAGGAGGCTTAGCATTTGGAATTTCTTTCGTTACTGTTTCATGAATTTCATCCATTGCTAACAAAAATTCTTTAGCCGTTTTGTAGTTTTCAATGTATCCAAAATAGATTTTAGGAACATAAGCATTTACCCAATATTCCCCAAACGCATCACATACTTGTTGGAAAGAAATTCCAAGTATAGCTGGCATTTTTCCTAATAAATCCATTGTTAATTGTTCATCAACATCTTCATTTAACATGAACACGTGATCTTCATCCAATCCAACAGATGCTAAACATTCATACCATTTTTCTTCACCGAATTTTTCGATTACTAATTTTTCAATACTCTTGTGAATTGTACCTTTCATTTTTCTGAATTTATGTAATTAATTAGTTGAAGCTAGTTTTTGCTCCAATTCTACTATTATTTTTTTAGCTTTAAATAATTCTGCTTTTTTACCCTCTAATTCTTCATCTAGAGTTTCCATTTTCTTTTTGAAGTTTTGCGCTTTTTGTTTGTTTTTTTCTTGTTCTTGTTGAAGTGTAACCTGCATTTCCTCCATCTTTTTGATGTTTTCGTTCATTTCAACTTCTTGTTTTTGCATTTTGTTCAACATGAAAGTCATTTCTCTTTCTTTACGGGTCATTTCTGCTTGTGTAGCCTGCATTTCTTCCATGTTTTGAAGCATTTCTTCTTCTTGTGCACGCATTTCCTCTGTTACTTGTTGGGATTGTTCTAATAAATATTTAGTACGTTCATTAGTTTTTACATTAGAAACTGTACTCGCAATCGTTTCTGATAATTTAGTAACAAACTCCATTTGGTGGGTTTCTAATGGATCGAATGATGCTATTTCAATCACGCCATGAACTTGTTCGTTTACAATTAGGGGAACAATAAACACACAAGTTGGTGTTGCTTCTCCCATTCCTGAGGTAATGTTTACAAAATCCTGAGGAATTTCCGTAAAATATAATGGTTCTTTATCAAACCATGCTTGCCCTACTAATCCTTGTTTATAGTGAATAATTTTTTTCTCTTCTAAATAGCGTTGTT
>JBILUY010000008.1:0-28135 GCA_044370735.1 Crocinitomicaceae bacterium
GCATAAACAGCTTTAACTTCTAAAAAAGGAGTGTTTCCTTCTTCATTCATTACATAAAGGTACCCTTGGTTACCATTGATGTAGCGAATGAGATTAGAAAGAACTGCATTGTAAAAACGTTCTACATTTTCCGTATCACGTATGATATCTGTGAATTTTGCAAGTCCTTCATTTACCCAATTTCGTTTATTTTCTTTGTCTGCAACTTCTGCTAAATTATCTCTCATTGCAAGAAGTGAATTTCCTAAGGTATCGTTTTCACCTAATGTTTGAAAAGTAATATCTAACTGATTTTTTCCAATGTTATCAGCAAAAACTGAAGCTTTATCTATATTCTCTATAAGTACATTGATTGAATGTGATATTTGTCCGATTTCGTCTTCATTATTGATTTCAATTTTTTGGTTGAAATTTCCTTTTGCAATTTTATCGGAGATATCTTTTATTTTCACTAACGGTTTAGAAATGTATTTATGAATTACCCAAAAAACAATTCCTATTGTAATAAAATTCAGAAATGCAATAAATATCAGATAATTATAAAAATGAGCATTTTTATTTTCTGTTTCCTTCGAAAAAACATCTACAATACGTTGTGCTTTATTTAAAAATAAAGAATGTATAGCATTATCGAGTATTTTTATCTTTACTCTTTCAATTTTTTGATCGTAATTCGGGTCATTTTTAGAAACATTTACATTTACTATATCCTTTTTAAAAGACAAATAATATAGGTTATATTTAGTTAATTCTTCTAAAAGTAATCCAGTAACTTTGGGCATTTTAATTGGCTCAGACGAATGTATGGACGGGGCATAACTCCCTTCAATCGTAGCTTTTAAATTTCGTTCAAAAAAGCGTAATGTTTTTTGCAATTCTTTTTTAGCATCTTTAGCTATCTCTGTATTTCTATCTAAAGAGCCTAATGCAAGTGTTGTAATTTTTTGAGATAAAAAACGATTTCTCCCAATTACATTGGCAATTTTTGAATCTGATGAATTTAAATTCGTATTGTAAACTACTATTGAATATGAAATGATATCAAAAATGATTAAAAGTAATATTACTAAACCGATTTTTCGTTTGATGGAGAAGTTACTGAATTTCATAAGATGTAATTATATTTACTAATAAAGCAAATATACTACGTATTATTTAAAATCTTATAGGTTGTTTAACTTATTTTATATTTGTTTAAACAAAAAAAACGGATGAGACCCCTCATCCGTTAAACCTTCCTACTATACTTAGTAGAACGTATAGTTTTATTTATTTTTATTTAGCAATTCATTCAGTTTTTCCTCACGTTCTTTTTGTTCATTAATAACAAAACGTTGAGCAATATATTCTTTCGGTTTCCCTTGTCCATCTAATACAGGCGCTACAATCGCATCTACCCAATAGAATGAACCATCTTTCGCTTTGTTTTTAATTTCACCTCTGAAGATCTTGCCTGATGAAATGGTTTTCCACATATCAACGAAAATTTGATCATCTTGATCCCCAGATTTTAACATACGGTGATTTTTACCCATAACTTCTTCCCGTGAATATTTAGACCAACGTAAAAATTCGTCATTTACATATGTAATATTACCTTGCACATCTGTTTTTGAAACAATAGCTATACTATTGATTATGTTTAATTGTGCTTCAAATTCATCTTCAATACGTTTTTTCTCTAGTGACATTTGACGTTGAACGCGTTCCATTTCTGCAGTTGTTGCTTGCATTTCTTCCATATTCTGGCGCATTTCTTCCTCTTGTGCGCGCATTTCTTCTGTTTGTTGTTGTGAAAGTTCTAACAACACTTTAGTACGCTCATTTACTTTTACATTTGAAATTGCACCAGCAATTGATTCAGCAATTTTTGAAATGAATTCCGTAACGTGTTCTTCTAAAGGTTTGAATGATGCTAATTCAATGGCTCCAACCACATTTTCATTCACGATTAAAGGCATGATAAAAATACAACGTGGAGTTGCTTCACCCATTCCAGATGTAATGTTTACGTAATCATTTGGAATTTCAGTAAAAAACAAGGGCTCTTTATCAAACCATGCTTGACCCACTAAACCTTCTTTGAAATGTATTTCTTTTTTCTCTTCTAAATAACGTTGTTTACCATAAGCATATACAGCCTTTACTTCCATGAAAGGTTCATTTCTATCCTCTTGATTAATAACATATAAATATCCTTGATTTGCACCAATGTATCTATTTAAGTTGGATAATACGTTATTATAAAAACGTTCAATATCTTCAGTATCTCTAAGTATTTCTGTGAATTTTGCTAAGCCTTCATTAATCCAGTTGCGTTTAGCTTCTTGGTCAGCCACTTGAATTAAGTTTGTACGCATAGAAAGCAAAGAAATTCCTAAAGTATCATTATCTCCTAGTGGTTCAAATTCTTCGTCTAACTTATTTTGTCCAATACTATCAGCAAAATTCGAAGCAGTTGTAATATTATCAATTAATTGGTTAATGTTTTCCGCTACTTGACCTATTTCATCTTGTTGTTTCAATTCTATTTTTTGATTGAAATTTCCTTTTGCAATAGAAGAAGAAACAGTTTTTAATTGTTCTATTGGTTGAGAAATATTCTTAAAAAAGTAAAGCAATGTTAATCCAATCAGCCCCAGATTAACTAAAAATAAAACCCAAAGAATTCCGTAAAAATTTTGTTGTTTTTCCTCATTTATTTTTGTGTAATCGTCAACTATTTTTTGAGCAAACTTTAGCATTTTTCCCTTTAATAGTCGGTCTTGTAACTCATGGATAGCTTCTTTTACCTTTGGATTAATTGTTTTTATTTTGCCAGAAGGATTAATTTCTGATTTTGCACCGAAAGTTGAAATCATTTTCGGTTCAGTAATAATGGTCAGTAATAATTTTTTATGACCAATAAAAAAATCTTCTAATGCTTCAATATCAGTTTTAGTTTGTTCATTCGCTGGGTCTAATTGAAATTTTAACTTAGTTTTTGGTGGTACCCCTCCATTTTTTAGTGTAAAAACACTTTTCTCAAATAATCCGATCGTTTTTTTAAGTTCAGATTTTGCTTTTGAAGAAATTTCAGGATCATCACTTAATGAAGTCCCTGATAATGCTGCCATTTTTTGAGATAACATTCGATTTCTTCCAGCTACATCTACTGTAAACGCATCTTTTTGAGATGTTTTGGTGTTTTTGTAAATTAAAAAATATGAGATTAAATCAAAAACTAGTAACAATGTTACTATTCCAATAATTTTTTTCTTGATGGTAAGTGATTTCATTCTAAGTGGATATTATTTTTTAATTGAATTTATAACTTACACCAAAACTTGCAATCCATTTATTTTGCGTTGCAAAATAATACATAGGCAGTGTTAGTGCATATTTGCTTTTTGAGAAAAATAAACCAGCACCCAATGTTGGGCTGATAGTAGTTGTTTTTAAATCCATTCTTAGCGATGGATACATAGAAGCTCCTAAAGAAACTTTTTTGTAATTCAATTTCACATTTGGACCACCTAAATTAAAAAACAATTGTTCTACATTGTTGTACTTTCCAATACTCAAACCAACCTGTCCACCCATAGAAAAGTTTGATGTAGTTGACTGATTTGTTGTTGTCTGTGCTGTAATTTTTAAATTTAAAATCAAGCATAAAACTGCTATTAAAAGTAATTTCACTTTTTTCATACAAAGTATATTTGTTGTTACAAACACAAAAATACGTAAACTATTTTTAAAGTTAATACGTAATTTATCTTATTTTATATAAAAAAACGGATGAGGAAACTCATCCGTTTTTGGTTTTAAATTGATGTTTTAACTTTATTTTATGTCTACTTTACAGTTGCAAATTTTATCACTTTAACAACATCCCCTTTTGCATCTTTTATAGGGTTGTATATTGCATTTAAAGTGACTGGTTTACCTTCAAGTGTGTAACGAACAAATTCTCCTTTATTAGATACTCCTGCAGCTAATCGAGTCCAAAATGTTTTGTATTCATCTGAATTTTTCATCTCATCTCCAATGAATAATTGATGGTGTTTACCTTGAATTTCTTTTAGTGTACATTTCATGGTAGAAAGGAAATTTTCATTAGCCGTAATAATACTACCATCTGGTTTGAATTCAATAATAGCCATAGTTGCATTAATACCCTCAAGAATTCCTTCCTGTTCTGCAGATTTTTCTGATAACTCTCGTTGTGAACGAACCATTTGCTCTTGAATTGTTGTCATTTCCTCCATGTTTTGACGAATCTCTTCTTCTTGAGCACGTGTTTCTTCCAACATTTCTTGCATCTCTTGCTCTTTTTGTTTTTGTTCGTTTATAACAAAACGTTGCGCAATGTATTCTTTTGGTTTACCATTTTCATCTAAAATCGGAGCAACGATAGCATCAACCCAATAGAAAGAACCATCTTTTGCTTTGTTTTTAATTTCACCACGGAAGATATTACCAGAAGAAATGGTTTTCCACATTTGCACGAAGATTTCGTCGGATTGGTCACCAGATTTTAACATGCGGTGATTTTTCCCCATTACCTCTTCTTCAGAATATTTCGCCCATTTTAAGAATTGTTTGTTTACATACGTTATATTTCCAAGTAAGTCTGTTTTAGATACTATAGCTACTTCATCTATAATTCCTAATTGCGCTTTTGTTTCAGCTTCTAAGTTTCTCTTTTCCGTGATATCGGTTGCAAACTTTATCACTTTCACTACTTTACCTTTAGCATCTTTCATAGGATTGTAGATAGCATCTAACCATACTACTTCACCTTTTGAGTTGATACGTTTGAATGTCCCTTTGTTTTCAATTCCTGCAGCTAATCGAGACCAGAAAGTTCCATAATCAGTTGAGTTTTTAATTTCATCGGGAACAAAATTACTATGATGTTTACCTAGAATATCATTCAATGTGCATCTCATAGCAGACAGGAAATTATCATTTGCAGCTATCACATTACCCTCAGGTGTAAACTCAATCACAGCCATAGTTGCATTAATACCATCTAGCATTCCTTGTTGTTCTGCAGCTTTTTCAGAAATTTCACGTTGTGCTATTTCCATTTGTTCTTGAATAGCAACCATTTCTTCCATGTTTTGACGGATCTCTTCTTCTTGAGCACGCGTTTCTTCAAGCACTTTTTGCATTTTTTCTCTCGCTTCAACTTGTTCGTTGATTACAAAGCGCTGAGCTATATATTCTTTTGGTTTACCAGATTTATCTAATACTGGTGCAACAATCGCATCTACCCAATAGAATGATCCATCTTTCGCTTTGTTTTTAATTTCACCACGGAAGATTCTTCCAGCTGAAATTGTTTTCCACATTTCATCAAAAATAGCATCATCTTGATCACCTGACTTAAGGATTCTGTGGTTTTTACCCATCACTTCGTCACGAGAGTATTTCGCCCATTTCAAGAAGTTATCATTGACAAACGTAATGTTTCCTTGTAAGTCTGTTTTTGAAACAATAGCTATATCATTGATGATTTTTAATTGTGCTTCAAATTCATCTTCAATTCGTTGTTTTTCTTGAGCCATTTTACGTTGCATACGCTCCATTTCTGCTTGCGTGGCTTGCATCTCCTCCATATTTTGGCGCATTTCTTCTTCTTGCGCCTTCATAATCTGTTCAGCTTCTTGAGATTGAACTAATAACTTACGTGTTCTTTCGTTTGTTTTTGCACCTTCAACCGTACTTGCAATTGTTTCAGAAAGTTTCTTCACGAAATCTTGTTTGAAATCTTCTAATGGATCAAAAGAAGCTATCTCAAGTACTCCTAATACTTTTTCGTTCACCATTAATGGAACAATGAAAACACATCTTGGTGTTGCTTCTCCAATTCCGGATGTAATGTTTACGAAGTCTGCAGGTATTTCAGTGAAATATAAAGCGTCTTTATCAAACCAAGCTTGACCAACCAATCCTTGTTTCCAACGGATTTCTTTTTTCTCTTCTAAGTAACGTTGTTTTCCGTAAGCATATACAGCTTGAATTTCCATATAGATATCCTCCGGATTATCATCGTTGATTACATACAAATAACCTTGGTTTGCGTTAATGTATATATTCGCAAAAACGAATTGTACAAAATTTAAAAACGAATCGTGCATAAAAATACGAAAGGACAACAATGTTTAAATAGCGTTTAAATAATATTCAAAAGCCACCTCATCGGGTGGCTTTTGTCGTTTATGAGCTACTTTAATGGGTAGTTAGCTGTGAACACTTCTATTTTCTTTTTGGGTGGCTTTGTGGTATTGCTATTTGCAACAGAGACTGTTTGTTCAATGCTGAATGTATGCCATCCGTTTGCTTTGGTGTATTCCTTTAAGATAGGGCTTGGATAACTGGATAAAAGAAACTTTCCTTCTAACTTAGATAACAATTGTAGAAGTCGCTCAAAATCTTCTATTGTGTAACCATCGTAGTGTCCGCAATCTGAATTGTAGTATGGTGGGTCAACATAGAAGAAACTATCCACACGATCTCGTGAGTTGATGATACGTAGAGCGTCCGTGCTTTCTATTTGAACGTTCTGTAAACGTATGGATAGTTCCTCGCTGAATGAATCCCGTTTATTCGTTATTTTCTTTGATGTGGTGTTCTTTTTTACATCATAGCCCCAACTACCGTCTAACATTGCAGAAAAACTTTGTGTGCTTAAAACCCAAACAGCCCACGCTCTATCTATTTTATCAAACATGTGCGGGTTTTCGTTGATTACTTTAGCATCTCGATGTAGTGAACGACTATGTAATGAAATACGAATCTTCTTTTCTAATTCTATGAAATTGTTTTGACAGATTTCATAAAAGTTGATTAACTCCCGATTGGTATCGTTTATTACTTCTATATTTGATTTGTTTTTTGACCAAAATACTGCTCCACCTCCAACGAATGGCTCACAGTATAAATTGTGTTCAGGGATGATTGGTAAAATCGTTTTTACCAAATTTTGTTTTCCACCATAATAACTGATGGGTGTTTTTAAAGTGCTTTTTGTTTCCATTACTCTTGTTTTTAATTAATTTTGTAAAACCACAACTAAAAGAGCATATTATGCCCGCTGATGACATTGCGCCATCGATTGGGTATAATATGCTCTTTTCTTTTTTTAGTTGTGGTAGATTAAAATGAGAGTCGGTGGCGTTTTTTTTAATACACTCTAAAAGGTGGCAATAATTGTAAGTTTATCGTAAATGCAGGATCAATACCTATTGTTGATGGGTCTTGACCTGTATAAATTATTTGACCATCCGTTTTAATTGTAATTGTAGTAGGTTTTAATACTCCTGATCCATTATAAAGAATATATGGAATATCAAAATCATATGGGGGTCTATAACCTGAAGGAAGGGTATTTATAACCATTTGATTATACCAAGAATCAGCTATGAAATATCCTGTTAAATGAACAAAACCATCTAAATCCTTCATACATTTCATAGTCCATGCAGGCAAACTACCACCAATAACTTGACTTGGTAAAGTTATCCAATCAGGTTTTTGAATTGATGCCAGATTATCTTTGATTTTGTGAAATATAGTCTTTGTTGATGTAAAAGCTTGTAAAGTAATCTGTGGTGAAAATGACTCAATCAATGTAACTCTATTAACTTGATATGTGTCATGTGATTGCTGATCTTTAAATACTTTTAATCCACTTGGATCGTATGTAGTTTGAAATGTCCAATACCAAAATTGTGGATTTGGTGTTGACATAGTTTGAGAAGCATGATAATATATTTCACCATTGTATAATAAAAATCCTGATGTTAATATAGTATCAAAATTAGGTGCTCCTGATGAAGTAATTTCACAACCCGATAAAATTACTAATTCAGTATTTGATGTTTGATAAGGACTTGCTAATCCTTTTATGGCTTCAATAAATGAATTTTGCATCCATCTCAAATCATCTGATTTGAAATCAAAACCTCCATTCTGTGTATTTATTAATTTATTCATCTTTGTCGAATTTGATTAGATATAATATTTTGATTTTACTTGGTCAGAAATACATTCCGAATCTTGAACTAAAGCAAATAGTAAAGGTGTTTGCAAATCAATGAAATCATTTATTGATTGCTGATTGATTGTGTCCATTGTTAAATTTGCTTCTACTTTTTCTTTCAACTCTAAATGTTGTGGGAAAACTCGCAACCTATATTGTTCATTGATAGGTATAATTTCGTGTGTTAAAATAAATTGTTCCATAATTATTTTGTATAAACTGAATAAACTCCAAACATTCCGATGTCTAATCTTCCTGTGTTGTTATTACCTCCACCACTTCCCATGCATCGGGAAGTTACCATTGTTAAAGCAGTAGTAGCACTTGGTAAATTAGTTGAAATTGTTCCTTCTGCAATTGCTCCTGTCTCGCCATTTACAACACGGTATAATACATTTGAGCTACCTATTTCATTGTAAAGCGTGACTGAATACATTGTGGTTAGTTCTGCACCTGCAGTTCTATTAGCAGGGAAACTTGCTCCTAAATCAATTTTACTTGCAACTCCACTCGCATCGTTATAAAACACTTGAAGGTTGGTATCTGTACTTTCTGAACCTATTCCTACAATATCAGTTAATGTATCTACCTGAACGGTGTCTGAATATGTTGGTGCTAATGTTGAAGCTTGCATTCCGTGAAATTGTCTACACCCACTTGCGTATACTGTATCAGGAATTCCAAAATCTAATACATATCTAAAGCCTGCTCCAATATAAAACAATGAACCATTAAATCTTAAATCAAGCATATGACCTGTTGAAACAACTGTATGGTAATAACCAATTCTTATTTGTTTTGTAAGGTAGGTTGTACTAGCGATGGTTTTAGCCGCTACAGATGCATCTACTGTTAAAGTGATACCCCCTGAACTATCAGTTGTTGTTGAACCATTTCTTGTTGTAATACCTCTAAACGTTTCGTGAGATTTTAGTTTAGGTATGATTGATGAACTACCACCGATTGCGGCATTAATTTGTGATACAACTTCATTGTAAACTGCAAGGGTTGTAGGGTAAAGCGTATTATTTTTAGTAGTAAAATCTGTTACCTTATTAGATAATAATTCTCGCAAACCCAAAGCTGTTGCCATTGACGTTGCAAAGTTTGGGTCATTACCTAACGCTGCAGCTAATTCATTCAATGTATCTAAAGTTGCAGGGGATGAATTTACTAATGCTGTAATTTGCGATACAATTTCATTGTAAACTGCTAGGGTTGTTGGATAAAGCGTATTGTTTTTAGTAGTAAAATTTGTTGCCTTATTAGATAATAATTCTCGTAAACCCAAAGCTGATGCCGTTGACGTTGCAAAGTTTGGGTCATTACCCAATGCTGCAGCTAATTCATTCAATGTATCTAACGTTGCAGGGGATGAATTTACTAATGCAGTAATTTGTGCTACAATTTCATTGTAAACTGCTAGGGTTGTCGGATAAAGTATATTGTTTTTTGTTGCAAAGTTTGTAGCCTTATTAAGTACATTTTCTGCTGTATATCCTAAACCGCTTTCATTTGCCCAAGTAATATTGCCTGCACCATCTGTTTTCCAAATCTGACCAGGTGTACCGTCTGTTGCAGGAAGTCTATAATTTTTAAACTTAATATTTCCGTCTCCATCTAACTCAAAAACGATAGGGTTTTGAATACTTGAAATATCTAAATATCCTGAATCATAAGAACTAGCTAATTTAATTCTGAAAGCTGTTAGAGCCATTCGATAAACTTCAGGGTACATAGCCCATCCGTTACGAACGTAATCATCTTTTGCGATAACTTCCATTTCAAATGTAGTGCTTCCTCCACCGTCATCTGTTTGTCCTGTTCCAAGCCATCTTCCAAGTATATCATTTACTAAAACACCACTAGGACTTGATTTTGTACCTCTTGCTTTTCTCATTACAACGGTGTTCGTGTTTATATCTGACCAATTGGCTAATCTTAAAACACTATTACTAGCAGTACCTTGACTTTCTACATTTAGGTAAGTACACCCAACTTGTGTAAGATTTCCATTACCATCATCAAATCGAAAACCTACTTCGGTACCTACATTATCAACGAATGTAAATCTTGAATTGGATTCAATATGATTTAAACCAATGAATAATGCTACTTGTCCTGAATTACCTGAAACTACAGAATAGTTTTGAGTAGGTGAAACATAGATATCACCCAATAAAGCCGTGGTAATAACAATTCCTAAAAATAGCTTATCACTTTCAGGTGTATTTGATATCGTTTTTGTACTTGGATGCCAATAAAGGAAATCGCCTATTGTAAATGATGTAGTATCAATACCTGTAATCATTCCTTCTTCAATAAATGTTCCGCTCGTTCCATTTGCAATGGTAGTTGTGGCAACATAAATATGTGAAAGAGCCTCTTCAGAACTATTTATTGGTACAGCTGTAATAATACCTCCATTGGGCGAATCTATAGCGCATAAACTGCCTTTTTCAATTGGATATCCTGTAATGTTTTTAAAGGTTTTAATCCCTGTATTGAAATTAATATTGGATTGAATTAATTGCAAAAACTGTTCTTGGGTCATTCTTCTTGTTTGGTACGTTCCGCCTTCTCCTTCTGGTCCTGAAACGTATTTATCAACCCAAAATAAATTTTTTGAATTTGATTCTAATAAATTAAATAAGGTCTGTTTTTTTAGTTGCTCTCCCATTATGAAATAGTTAAAGTGATATTATTCGTGTTTGTAACTTCATTGTCATTTGTAAATAGTAATGCGATACCATTATTATTTAATTCATCCGTTTTGATATTTGTTGCAGGCACAATTCCATTTGATAAATAATAGTTTACTGTTCTTTTTTTTATAGGTTGGATGGATTGTAATTGTTCAATATTTTGAATTGATAAATAAGTTAGATTATTCAATTTCAATAAATCAAACAAGGACTCAACCGTACCTGTACTGATTAAGCAGATATCTAAAATAGTTTGCGTATTTGAGGTCTTAATTGTCATATTATTTCTATTGAATATTGTTTTCCTGGTGTTTTATACAAGTCAATCAATCTTCTTAATTGAACTTCTGAAAAAACTACGTCTGATGGAATATAAATGGTGAAATCTTGTATATTATTTAACTCTGATGCGTTAAATAGATATGTTTTTTCTTCGTTTTCAGCTGTGTTAAATAAATAAGTCTTTTCATTATCTTCCACGGCATTAAATAAGAAAACATTGATTTCATCAAGCACGTCATCTATATAAATTCTTCTTTGTGTATTATCGTAGTAGTCATTCAGAAGATGCTCCAAGGATATTACTTGACCTGTAAAGGTTAAATCATATTTAACCGTGTCAAAGAATGCATAAAAGGCTGTGTAACTCTTTTGAATTACATTTTTACACACCTCCATATAAGCTAAAAATAGCGGTGTTCGCATTCGTAACGGAACACTAATTAGCATTAAGTAATATAAGTCAATTGCTATCATCCTAGTATATATGTAATAGTCGTTGATAATGGAAATGAAGGGTCTATCTCTAAATACCCAGCATTAGGGTTATAATAATCTACTATTGGTGCATAAGCCTGTGTTCCGAATTTTGCAGATGCATTGTCAAATACTGGATTAATAACTCCTGTTGTTTTTTGTAAAAAATCAACTAATTCAGTTGCATTAAATTTCCCGTTAAATGGTAGATTTTTGATATAGTTATTAATTGTTTCTTCAATTGGTTTTGTAACACCATCTGAAATCAATTTGCCTGTTGCATCTATTACCAATGGGTCTACATAGATGTGCATATACAGTTTTAATTCGTCTGCAGGTCTTGAAACGGATAATACTTTTACCCCTGCAATTTTCATTTTTTTGATGTAATTATTAAATGATGTCAATGCTGATGCGTGAACATTATTAAGGGGTATAATATTTCCTGCGTTGTCTAAACTTGCCACTTTGATTAAAACATAGTTTCCTTCATCTGTTACGGATGCTAGTTTTACTATTTTATTGGCTTCATTGATGGTTGGGTATTTCCAAGTACCATCTTCAAAAACAATAGTATCTCCAAACTGAAAATTCAATGCTAAATTTCTATACCAATCTGTATTTGCAACTTTGATTTCTTTGGCTTTATTTTCAATCCAAAGTTTATGTTCGTCAAATAATTTTTCTAATGTCCAAATAGACAATGCTATGATATAGAAAAATATTCCTTCAAAACTAACTTTGGAAAATTGTGTGTCAAAATCAACTCCTGCTGTCAATCCATACAAGTTTTGAATAGTTGAATTATCTACAAAGTTTTGAGTTAATTCGTTTTTTATTTCCTGAATAGTACGTGCCATAATTAATAATTTGCTTCAATTTTTATATTATTCACAGAGTATAAATCAAGCTCTGTTATGTTTAAATCATCTTTTGAAAAATTTTGTCGAATGGTGTGTCTTATAAATAAGAAATCTTCACTCAACAATAATGAAATGAAACCAACTCCTAGCGTTGGATATTCTTTCAATTCACCAGGATTAATCAATAAGATTAATGCCTTGTTTTGTTGTAAGGTAGAACCAATCACCAACCCCGAAATGATTTTTCCATTTAAGTCTTTTTTTACGTCAACCTTTAAATCAAAAGGAACTCCGTCACCTTGTGTGTCGTTTAGTTGTATTGCTCTATCTTTCATATTAATTAGCTTATAGTTGCTGTACCTGGTCCTGTTGTTGTACCTGTTTGCGCTACTGCGGTTCCTGCGGTGCTTACAGGTATTCCTGCTGCAACAGTAATTGTCGCTCCTTTTACATAGGTGTCTATTATTGTTGCTAGTT
Organism: Crocinitomicaceae bacterium; assembly: GCA_044370735.1. Taxonomy (GTDB): domain Bacteria; phylum Bacteroidota; class Bacteroidia; order Flavobacteriales_D; family Crocinitomicaceae; genus CANHVK01. The sequence continues at coordinate 12,831 of JBILUY010000008.1, forward strand.
TATCAGCAAATTCATCTGTAGCATCCTTTTCTTTTTTCATCATATCCTGCAATAAGGATTTGATGTCGGATTTAAGTTTTGGTTTATTTAAAGGCATTTAACTACTTTTTAAAAGGTTTTTAAAATCCGTTTCTAACTTATTCAATGCAGTAATAGTGGGCGGTAATGGTGTGCCACTTGGTCCTGTTCCTGTTGATACTTGTAATTGCTTTATCAAACTTGATAGGTCAGAGAAAATGGTAAGTAAATCCGCTTTGTCATTTTTTATAATGAATTTTCCATCTGTGGTATCTATTAAAAATCGAACACCTTTTTGTTTGATTTCAAAAGATTTTAACTTATCTATTTTTATTACCATTAGGTCTTCCAATCCTCCCGAAACAGATAAAAGCCAAACTTTAGAGTTTTCAATTGGTGTAAGTACAAAGTAATCTCCTGAATTATCTATAATTGATTTCAGTCTGATATCAGGCAATTCTAACCCAGTAGATAATTTTACAGTACAGGTATCATTTTCAATTGACACAACGTCTGCAATAATCACACTCATTGGTTGTATAGATGTGATTTCTTTTAGGTAAGAAGCTATTTTTTGAATCTTATCCATTTGCTAATTTGATACCAAGGTTAATAGTTCGTTTTCCTCCTGCATCTGAAAACTCGGTTTTCACCGCAGTTACATAATAAGTTCCTTTTTTATCGGGGTAGTCATTGTCTGTAATTTGGGCTGAATACGTTGGCTCAACGTATGGTATTAACCAAGCATCAAAACTGCCTTCGTATCCATCAAATGACCTGCGTGATAGTTCTGCATCGGCAATTCGTTTTAAATCGCCTGCGTTCATTGCGCCAACTTTTATGGTAATAGAATCACCACCAGTTGTGCCTGATTTAATCGATTGTACTTTTCCCTTTTTATCAATGCTTTCTACTGTGATTTCAAATTTCTTATCAATCGCTTTTTTATACTCTAAAGAGGATGACTCGATGTTTTTTTGCATTGAATATTTTACGCTTCCTCCTTTGTCTTTGTAGGGTGCGTGTATGTGTAATTCATTTGTTTCACTTTTGAAATAGATATTACAACGCAATTCTTCTCGTAATTTTTTCAAAACGTCATACGCTGTTGCTTGGTGTATTACAAACTTTTCATACCCTAAATCATAATCACAAATTACTTTATAGTTAGAATTTACTTGACTGATTAAATAGTTTGCAATATCCTTTACAGTAGTTGTTTTAAATACCTTATCAGCAATTTGTTTTCTAAATACAAATAGTTCATCTTCACATTTGATTTCAAGGGATGAACCTGCATTTGTAATTTGCTCAACGTATCCAATAAATTCTGTTTTTAGAGGTGATGAATAACCTAATTCGATTTTGATTGATGAACCACGTTTGATTTTACTTTCAAAATTCAATACCTTATTCAATACTGCTTCAGGTAAAACAATAGTAGCGGTATCCGCAAGTAACTCTACAGATTTTTCAATAACAATAGAATGTATCAAAGCAAGACGGTATTTTTTACCGTCTGTAGTAATCTCTATGTTATATTTCATTGGATACATTGTTTATTCTATTTCTAGTAAAAAATCAGCTGAAAAATCACTTGTGCATTTCAATTCATAGGCTTGTACATTTTCTCCTTTGGTGAATGGAAAATCAAAATCATCCACCACTAAATAATTTATTCCTAATAATTGAAGCGGTTCACATTGAACTTGAATTCCTAGTGGCCATGTACAATAATCTCTTAATTTTTCAAAGTCGGCTTTTGGGAAACATTCTTCAACTGTTCCTATTTCATTTTCTCCAAATAATATTCCTGTTATGGTAATATCATAATCATCCTGCGACCAATGTTCTTTAATTGTACCGATAAAGTTTTGTGCCTTTGCTACGCTTCGTTTTACTATTTTATTTTTTCCTTTTATGGAAATAAATGGTTCGTATGGAAAAGTGTACCATGGCTCTTTATTTGGGTCATTTTCGGTTACTCTTCTAAATTTTAAAGGGAAGAAATGAGTGTCAACGCTTGGATTGTCTGCCTTCCAAATATTTGAAGCCTTAAAACTTTCTGAACTGGTTATACCAATTTTCTGATTAAATGGTAAAAACGGAACAGTAGGTAAAGGATGTTTCATTACCTCGTTTTGAAAAGCAGTAAAACGAGGTATTGATTCAGCAACTTTTGTTCCTGCAAGTGAAAGAAATAATATGCCTTTGTCTGAATATGCCATTATATTGATGTTTTAGCCATTGCTAACACACGAACTAAAGCGTCCATTACTTGTCTTTCCATATCTGTAGTGGCTTCCGAAAACTCGTTACCTTTAACTGTTAGCGTTTCTACAAGATTTTTGAAATTGATGTAAATTTTTGTGTCTTTTGTTCCGCCTGTTACAACGTCTTCATTGGTTTTAGAAAGCGGTGTGTTGTCTTTTGAATTGTCTTTCGGATTTGGGTTTATCCTTTCTAATACTCCTGATTTTTTTGGGGATTTAATCCCTGTTTTAGCAGGACTATCAGACATACCAAGCATATTCATAAACTTTTGCTTAGTATCTCCAAGGCTATCATTATTCCATTTCAAAGAAGAACCTGCTTGAATTGTATACTTGACTGTATTTTTCCCCTCTTCAATGGTTTTATTTTTACTTTCAATGAGTGCTTTCTTTCTTGCTTCAGATTCTTTCTTTATACGTTCTAATCCCTTTTGTGCTCCTTCTTTATCCCATAATGACTTTACTTTGTACCATCCTTTTTGGATTAGTTCAAAGGCACTCATAAATACATGTCCCAAAGAAAGCGCATAAGTCTTCATCGCATAAAAAAATGTCATAAATCCTGATTTGATAGCTTTAAGTGTAAAACTCCAAGCCTTTCCCCAACCATCAATGCGAGATACTAGGTACATTATGATTGCGATTAATGCAATAATACCTGCAATAACCCATGTGGTAGGACTTGCATATAGTATCCTATTTAAACCTGTTTGTGCAGTAGCCCATAGCCAAGTTGCAGCTGCAACACCTTTGTTTGCGATTGCTTTTGCATTTGTCCAAAATATGGTGGCTTTATCAACGATTAAGTTTTTTAAACCCCAACCATTTTTTAATTGTTCCCAAAATACGATTGCTTTATCCCAAATCACTTTTGCCTTCATTACAGCAATCAGTCCAAGTATGGTTCCTGTGATGGTATAAACCCAAACATTCCCTTCTTGAAATTTTTGTATTAACCAATTGGTAGCATCTGATGCACCTCCAATGATTGTAGCCAAAAACTCTAATGGTGGAATAACAATGGTACTTACAATACCTCCTAAATTGATACCGATAGCACTTAATTTTGTCATTACGGATTTAATTCTATCCATCGGATTAATAGAAAGCTTAAAAGCCTTTTCCGTCTCTCCCTGCGAGTTAGCAACCTCTTTCAGAGTGTTTTTTAATTTGTCTGCATCGGATGAAAGCACAATGAAGGCACTTCTTGCTTCTTTATCCACCAATCCCATTTTTGCTAAAAAGGATGATTTCTTTTCATCAGACATATTTTTCATTTTGTTTTGCAAGTCTCCGAAAATGTCATTCATTTCACGAATTGTTCCTGACTTGTCAAAAACTCGTATGCCTGCTTTACTCAAATTTTTACGCACGTCAATTTTTCCCAATGCAGAGAAAGCATTTTCCATAAGAACCGCTGAACGTTCAGCACTCTGCCCTTTACCCGTCATATAGGCAAATACTCCTGCAGTTTCTTTAAAGTTTACGCCTAAAGCTTTTCCCGAAGCAATGAGACCAGGCATATATTGAGCAAAGTCTGAAAACTCTCCTGCGCCCACACGTTTAGCCGCAAAAAATGTATCCATTACCTCTTGTGCATTGGTGTTTTCTTTACCAATCAATGACAACGATTGAGCAAGCGCATCAGATACAGTTGTTAGGTCGGTAAATCCACCTTTTGAACCTTTAAGAGCAGTTTTCAAAATTTGAGTTGAAAGTGTAACGTCTCCTGTTTGAGAAAGTATTTTTTCAAACGAATCAGGAACTGTGTTTAAGTCGGCATTGGCTTCTGTACCAATTCCGATAAGTTCCTTTTTTAATTTTGAAAGTTGTTCCTGATTAAGTTGTGCTGTGGTATTGATTTTAGCCATACCTTCATCAAACTTAAAAGCCATTTGCCCTGTTTTGAAAAGGGCGGCACCTGCCATTGTAATTGGATTGGTTAAAAAATTAGAAAACGGCATACTTTGAATGGCATCTTTCATATTGCGTTTGAATACGCTACCATTAATGGTATCTAAATGATTGATTTCCTTTTCAAGTTTTTTGATTTCGGTGTTGTATGCCCTGATTGATTTTAAATTAGAGGCAGGTATCCACTCTTTTTCGGCTTTTAATAGTTCTAATTTGGAACGTAAAGAACCAACAGAACCGCCCATGTCCTCAATCAATTTAGATGTCTTTGCACTTTGAGTTTGCAACTTTGCGAATTTATCCAAAGCATTGTCAGATGTTATTCCAATTTTTTGTAACTTGGAACTCATCTTGTCATTGAGTGATAAGATATATTCTAAAGTGTTTGACATATGATTGCGATTTTGTTTGGTGCTTATGTTGTTGCAGGTATTGTATTTTTTCTGAAGAAATCAACAGGAACAATTTTCACTGTTTTATTCTTACCTTTTTCAATCCTACATGCTTTGATTACAAACCATGACAATAGAAGACCTACAGCCATTTTTCTGCTTGTAATCTTTACAATTTTTGTATCAGTAATGTATAAGCTATTCGGCTAAATCTGAATTGTTGTTATTTGCTTTTTCATTATGCCTAATCCATTTCAATTCTTGTAATCGCATAGCCCATTCTTCATCTGAAAGACTATCGGGGTCATCAATCCGAAAATAGTAACGCAATAGTGCGTTACCAATTCGGATGTGTTCATCATTGTCGACCTCGACAGCCTCTAATACTTTTCCAGTGATGCTTTTTGAACTTCAATAATTCCTTCAAGTTCACCGCAAACAGATAAGAATAACATATCATCTGTTTTGATATCGTCATCGCCGCAAAGCCAGCATTGGTTTAACAAAACTTCATTAAATTTTAAATGGTCTTGTTTTCCTGCTACTCCTGCGTATGAAAGAACTTTTCGTGTAGGTGCTTTTAACCAACATTGTTTACCACCTTCAAGCTTAATACGGTAAATTTTACCATGCTTGTCTTTCAATTCTTTGATTTGCTCTTCTGTCAAATCAACAAATCCATTGTTTGTTTCGATTGCCTCTTTATTTACCATGACTACTAAACATTTTGTTGGATATCTAAACAAATAAAAGGAAGTGTTATTTCTTGAAATTTATCTCCTTGTTTTGTTCCTTTTTTAGCTTCAGTAAATCTACAACCTACCATGCGATCTGTTTTTAAAATATCAGGTGGATTTCCATAAGTACAACTTATATCGATTGAAAGTGATAATACTGAACCTTTTCCTGCAACAACTAATGCTTCATAGTCACTTTGTAACATTGTAACATTACCTTCATAGGAAAAATTTCCTGATTGAATTGCTTTTGGTTTTCCACCTTTACCATATACAACCTCACGTTCTACTTTTTCGGTGTATTCAACACCTCTCAGACCTAGCAAGTCCTTTCCACCTACAATCACTGTAGTGTCTGAAAATTCGTATTCTCTTGAATTAAATGACATTTTAATATAATTTAAAAAATGATTAATTATTGTACAGGAACGTATCCTAATGGAACTTCAATGTATGTAGCATACCCCTTTGGTCTAACTCTTAAATATTCCAATTTAAGTTTTGAGTTTGAAGCCATATTATTAGTCAAGTCCATTTTTACGACTACACCTTTGTCTTTGTCGTTAGATTTGTCAACTGATAATTCTCCATTGTCGGTCATTTCAGAAGCAATTCTTCTAATAATGTTTCCTTCAATTGTAGTAGCATCGAAAGGGGATAATGTTCCATCTGCATTTAAGTCAAAATCTCCTTGTAGGAAATCAAGCATTACATCATAAGCAAGACGGTATGCTTTATCAATCACTCTTCGTCTTACCAAGAAATGATAATCATCACCAGTGTCACAAGCTAAATGATCTTCCACAAAGAAATAACCGCTTCTACCTACGTGTTGACGAAAAGTCATATATCCTTTATCATGGATGCTTTCTGTATCAAACTCCTCTACAGGTGTATCTAAAATATACACGTTATCTGATTTAACAGGACCATCAATAACCTTTGCAATTTTAACATGTACAGGATTTTTTGCAATTCTTCCTGCTAATAATCCCATTGCTGCACCTTTGCTTGCAGTGGTTCCTGTGCGCTTTTCTGTATCTCCAATTAATACACCTACACGATTGTCTGAACGTAAAAGCAAATCAGGCAATGCAGTAATAGTACCATTAAAGTTATAGCCTTCAATTAAAACAAAAATTGGTGCTTTTTTCGTATCCGTGTAGTTTACAGAATAGGTTTGAGCAGCAGTAATGGAAGGAACTACGTCGCTATCCAATCCATTCACGATTGTATGCGTGTATGAATTATCTGGATTAAACACTGTGATGATACCTCTCAAACGACCATTGGCTGTATTTGTGAGTTTATCTGCAGGTGCTACACCATTTACAGGAATAAATACCTCACTTATTTTTACGGTACGAGCCACGCCCATAATCCATAATTCAGTGCCTTCACCTGCTTCATTGTAAAACTCTTGTAAGAATTTATACAACTTATGGTTAGGAATACTGTCAACAATCCCTAATGTTGCTACAGACTTCATTCCTTTAACCACATAAGGCGTGTTTAATAAAAATGTTGTTCCTACAGCTTCAGCATTGCAAATTAATCCTAATACTCCATCAGGACTAACCGAAACAGAGCCAATTGCTCCGTTTTGAAAATTAATATCTATGCTTGGAAAACTCATGGCTATTCTGATTTAGCAGTTTTTGACTTGTTTTTAGAAACTACTTTATCAGTATTTTCTTCAACTTTTTTTCCTTCAGTAGTATTTTCTTCAAATACTTCTTTTACAAATTTCACAGGTTTCTCAACTGTTTCAATTGATTTGTCTTCAAGCGTTCTTGCATGTAATTTTGCATCTGAATGCTCATAGAAGGCTTGTCCATCAGCAGTTTTAAAATACTGCTTTAAATTTGGGTGTTGTTCGAAAATATTATCCACGTCTAATAAATTTTAGGGGTTTAACATAGTAGCCTATCAAACTGATGATGGCAATTAATAAAATGATTCTTGCAATCCAAAGTTGAATAATGACATACCAGGGATATGGTTTGTCTACTTTAATAGTTCTAATTTTTGTTTCAATTTTGGTATCAAATTGATGTTGTTCAATCCATTGTTTATATAAGGCTTGTGCCTCTGCATAACAGTCAACTTGTAACTTGTTATTTTTAATTTTCACTTTGGGAACTTTGACATATTTTCCTGAATCGGTATTCAGAATATTATCAATCTTAATCCTACCATTGGAATCTACTTTCAATGATGCTGTATAAGAGCTTGTATCAGCTTTTACAAGGTAGACAGTATCTCTAACTATTTCCTTTGTTGTGTGTGCTGAAACTACAATGTTTTGCGGTGTTGTTTTCGTGGTATGACATGATACCAGGAATAATAACAAGGTGAGTAAATAAAATGCTTTTTTCATTTTTAATTAAATTATTAGATTCTTAAAAAACCTTTGCAAGATGATATGGTGCGTGTTCTGCGACAAACCTCATACCCCTCACGAGAACCATCATCGTTCGTATTGCCTTCGATGGTTTGAATTTTTGTTGATGAGATTACTTTTTCAACAAAGCCTGTGTGTCCTTTTCCACCTCCAAAATCCATTATAAAAATGTCTCCTGCTTGAGGTGTTTTTTGTCTTAATAATGGTTTTGAATTCCACTGATCCATAACACCACCTGTTTTCTTTAGTGGGTTTATTGTGGCTTTTTGGCTTACACACCAAAAAACAAAAGCCATGCACCATGAATACCCCTTTGATAAGCCTACACTTTTTAGGTACTTTTCTACGTCTGTACCTGCGTTTGAGCCTTTCGGCATCTCTTGAACTCCTAATTGGGTTGTGGCAACTTTTAATACCTCTTCGGCTAATGGTGTCATGACTTTCCGTTTAATTGTTTGTATTTTTTTAATTCGTCCGTGAGCTGTTGTACACTTGCCATCAGCTCATGAATTTGCGCATCCTGTTCTTTGATTGTTTTGGTTGCTGTTTCAAGATCACCCAAAACTTCTTTGTACCTACGTGTCATATCATCAAGTAATTCCTGATAATACTGTGCGTTTTTTATAGCATTATCAATCTCTTGGGATTTGACTTGCGCCAAGGTTTGTTTTCTCGAAAATATCCAAGCCACAGCTCCCGAACCGAGAGCTGTAAGCGTGGCATATATAGCATCCATCATAACACAAACAACACTGAAGGATTAATAAGTAGCTCCGATGTACTTGTTTCTTACAGGCAATGCAATAAAGTAATGTCTGTAGTTTAATCGGTTCGTTTGGTTTTTAGTATCCGCTTTGTCGAAATACTGTTTTGTAGAACCTGTTTTCTTCACAATATTTTCTACGGTAAAGAAGAAAGAAGCTTTTCTATCTCCTGTTGCTTCCACTGCGCCAAATGCTTTTTTAGCACCTGCAGAGTCAAACAATGGGTTACCTACATATTGATGAATTTCAAATCCTGCAATGACAGGTACTGTTTGTCCTTTTGCGTGATCGATTAAACGATCTGCAAAGTTTTGGCGGTCTAATAACAAGTCATTGTAGTGATCCGGTGACAATACTACACGTCTGCCTTCTACTGGTGCTTCCATTTTATCGAAAGCATCTTTCATGGCAACTAAATCAGCGTAAGTCATTCTTTTTCGTGTACCGATTACTTCACCTGTTGCCTCTAACACTGGTGTGTTCACTGTATTAGATTGCGGTGCAATAGCGTGTGCAGCTTTTCTGAATTTCTTCTTATTGATGTCACGTAAGTGTGGCTTGGTAGCCGCATCAATAATTGGATAAGATGCACCAATTGCAGCATCATCTGAAATAGTAGTTGCTTTTGTTTGGTATTTATCCAATGTGATTGTTACAGAATCATCATCGTATGCCTGTTCAGGAATAGGATATGTTGTATTGTTCACTAATACGTCTACTTCAAATTCTGATGTAGGGATGTGAATTTGGTTTAATTCACCTGCTTGACCTTCTAAGGCTTCGAATACAGGTGTGTTTAATTCTTCTACACCGTCTAACCAAGGTGCTGAATCTTGTGTTGTAAACAAAGTTCTAACTCTGTTTAACCATACTTCTGGAAAATTTGCTGGCATTTCTCTTTGATTTAAAAATTAATGATTACTTAAATAGTTGATTGTATGATTCAGGATGCTCTTCCTTGAATTTTAATTGATCAGCAAGTGAAAGTTTTTGGAAATCTTCAATTGTTTTTACTTCTCCATTTGTAGCTGGGTTATTCACTTCCGCTCCTAAATTTGCTTTTTTAGGCATTGCAGAAACTGCTTTTTCTACTGATGCGAAATCGCTTAAAGCCATTTGCACAAAGTTTTCTCTTACGTCCGCTGTAAGCTTTCCTTCTTGAATAGCTCCGTCAATCAATCGCTCTGCTTTTGATTTCAATTCAGCGGTTTCTTTTGCTTCGAAAGATGCAATTTTGTCATTAGCAGTTTTCAAGTCTCCTACTAATTTTTCAATTGATGTTGACAACGCTAAGCTGTCTTCTGTGTTTTGCAAGCCTAACATTTGTAGTGCTGCTACCGATAAAACTAATTGTTTCATGTTTTGATTTAGATTTAGATTTTCCTTTACTTCTTGAATACTTAATTTCACCTGATCCTCCGTCATTAATTCTCCTGACTCTGCAAACAATTTCAATGCGTTTGAATTAGAAGGAATGGCACAAATTGAAACTTCTGCTAATTCACTTTTAAGTAAAATCCATGAACCATCAGGTTGTTGTTCAAAATCTCTTGATTTAAAAAATAAACCCATTGAACAACCTTTGATAAATTCACGTTCTACTTTGCCAGCGATTGTTTTAGCATTTTCATCTTCCATATCGAATTCGGTGTCTGCTTTTAAAAGCGAACCTTCAATACGAATATTTGTCCATCTACCGATCACATAACTTGTACTATTAACATGATCATCCAACATTACAGGATTGTCATTGAATCGCTTTAAATCAATTCCTGCATTGGACACACTAAACCCATAAGAATTTTGTTTGGTTTCGTCATTTAGAATAAATGTTGGCATAGGCTTACATTAAGTTTTACGTCTATTGTGGCGACAAATATTGCAAGCATTTACAGGGTGTTCAAATATCAATGCAACCGTTTTTTTGAAATTTTAAAAACCATTGTATTAGGTTCATTTTTGTATCAAAATCAACAGCATGGGACTCTCAAAAAATCAGGAAAAGGAATACGCTAAAATTCTATATGTAAATCAAAAGCTATCTCAAAAAGAAATTGCAGAACGCTGTGGCGTATCTGAAAAAACAATTAGCAAATGGATTAAAGATGGCAAGTGGGAAGATATGAAACGCTCAATGATTATTGTAAAGGAAGAGCAACTTTCAGACCTATACGACAAACTTGCAACCTTAAATAATCACATCAAAGAGTTTAATGGAAATATGGTAAGCAATAAAGATGTAGATACCATTTCAAAGCTTACTGCATCCATTCAAAAATTAGAGGTTGAAACATCCATTGGTGAAATTATCGATGTGGCTAAAAAAATAATCGATTTTGTTAGACAAAGTGATTTAGAGTTTGCCAAAAAGCTAACCATCTATTTTGATTTATTCATTCAAGAAAAAATGTAACGATGGCTAAAAAAACCAACAAACAATATTTAGAAGAATGGAATGCGTTTCGGGAAAACATTTCCAAAGCAACACCCATTGATTTAAATGAAACTGCAACTGAAAAAATTAAACGTATTGCACAGTTAGAAAAAGACACTGAAAAATGGTTTAAGTACTATTTCCCAAATTTTTACTATGCAGAGCCAATGCCTTTTCACATAAAGGCTACCAAACGAATTATTTCAAATCCTGAATTTTATGAAATACGTGCTTGGTCACGTGAGCTATCAAAATCAGGTAGAACCATGATGGAAATTTTATTTCTTGCTATGACAGGAAAGAAAAAGAACATTCTAATGATTTCAAGTACTTACGACAATGCAGAACGACTTTTACTACCATACAAAGCCATATTAGAAAAAAACAATCGTTTGATAAATGACTATGGTGTACAGGAAAGTATCGGGCAATGGGAAGCAGGTGAGTTTGTAACTAAAAAGGGGGTTGCATTTAGAGCACTAGGAGCAGGGCAAAGTCCTCGTGGAACACGTAAAGACGAAATTCGTCCTGATACCATTCTGATTGATGATATTGATACGGATGAAGAATGTAGAAATCCTGAACGTATCAAACAAAAAGTAAAATGGATTGAAGAAGCATTAATTCCTACACGTTCTATTTCCAATCCTTTATTGATTATCGTATGTGGTAACGTGATTGCTAAATATTGCTGTGTTACTGAACTAGCAAAAAGAGCCGATATATTTGATATCATAAACATTCGTGATAAAAATGGAAAGTCTACATGGCCGACAAAGAACACGGAAGAAATGATTGACCGTGCACTTAAAAAAATTTCATATAATGCAGCGCAAAAAGAATATTATAACAACCCTGTAGTAGAAGGAGACACCTTTAAAGAGGTAAACTATGGTAAGTGTCCACCGATGAAACAATGTGAAGAAATTCTAGTATATGCTGACCCAAGTACCTCAAACAAAGACAAAGGAAAAAGTGGGAGCGCATCTACAAAAGCAGTAGGTATCATTGGTTTTTGTAAAGGTAAATACTATGTATATCGGGTTTGGATTGATATAGCAAGTAATGCTACGTTTGTGAATTGGCTATTTGAAGCGTATCAAGTGCTACATGAAAATAAAATTGATGTAAAACGAATTTACATTGAAAATAACACCTTACAAGACCCATTTTACGAACAGGTAATACTTCCATTAGTTTACAAAACTTCCGAACAAAAAGGATACTTCATTTCCATAAATCCTGATACCCGAAAAAAGCCTGAAAAGTTTTATCGTATCGAAGGAACCTTGGAGCCTATTCACCGAATGGGGAACCTCATTTTTAATGAAGAATTAAAAAATGAAACCAATATATCTCGAATGGAAGACCAATGGTTAGGTGTATCCCCAAATTCAAAAACTATGGATGGACCAGATATGATTGAGGGAGGTGTTTGGATTATCCAAGATAGAAGAGTAAAAAAACGTACCACCTATGTGGTTTGTAAACGAGTAAGTCACAAATACTAAATACTATGTTTTTACAGAAAGACGAACTAAAATCAAAATCATACGCCTACATCTTAGAGCAAATTACGGAAGGTGATGATACAATCATTGAAGAAGGGATAAATGCCGCTATTGAAGAGGTGAAAAGTTACCTAACACCAAATAATAAACAAGCTTGGTTAGATGGTCGAAAGGTATATGATGCAGAAGGTATTTTCAACGCTACAGGCAACGATAGAAACGCATTGATATTGAGTTTTACAAAAAACATTGCCGTTTGGAAAATCATTGAATTATGTAATGCAGATATGCTTTATGAAAAGCAACGTGAGTTATATGATAGAGCAATTAACTACCTCGATAAATTGTCAAAGGGGCAAGTTACTATTTCATTATTACCAAGCATAGACCCAACTTCTTCCATTGCTTCAAAACAACCATTTAGATACGGTAGTAGAACCAAATTTAACCATTATTAGTTATGAATATCTTTAATAAAATAGGAATAGGACTAAGTAATATTATAAGCCCATCCACAAAACAATTATCTTCAAACAATACAAACTCATTAAAAAATCAAAAGATTTTACCTTGGAAATTGAAATCAACTTCCAAAATAAAAAATGATATCCGTAGCTGGGAACGTGCTTACAACAATGCAAATGCCGAAGAACCTAAAAACTTTGATTTACAATTATTGTTTGAAGATATTCGATTAGACTCATTGCTAAATTCACAAATTGAAAACAGAATTAATCGCTGTTTAGGTGCTGATTTTTCATTGGTAAATAAAAAGGGAGAGGTAGACCAGGAACAAACCGATTTGCTTCGTAGAATGACCACGTTTAGGAAAATAACACGTGAAATTTTGAACAGCAATTATTATGGTTACTCATTAGTTGAATTACAACTCATAAAAATGCCTGACAATTCATTTAACGTGGATGTGTCTGCTATACCACGTACCAATGTAGTGCCACAATCAGGTAAATTTTATCCTGATTATTCAGAAGACAAATTCATCCTGTACAGAACAATGAATGAATTTGGTACTTACATTTTAGAGTTTGAAGGTAATGAACGTTTTGGTTTACTAAACAAAGCCATTCCGCATATATTAATGAAACGTTTTGCACAATCATGTTGGTCAGAATTATGTGAGATTTATGGTATACCACCACGTGTAATGAAAACAAATACACAAGACCCTGATATGTTGGCAAGAGCCGAGGCAATGATGCGAGATACAGGTGCAGCTGCTTGGTATATTATTGATGAACACGAAAAGTTTGAATGGGCTACAGGTGTACAAACCAATGGTGATGTTTACAAAAACCTGATCACTTTGTGTTCAAACGAAACAAGTATGTTGATTTCAGGAGCAATTATCGGACAAGATACCGTGAACGGTTCCAACTCTAAAGAGAAAGCATCACAAGACATATTATCCGACCTTGTGAAAGCCGATAAAGCGTATGTAGAAGAATGTTGGAATAATCAAATTGTACCTGCTTTAATCAAATTAGGTATCTTAAAAAAAGACATTACTTTCCGTTTTGATGCAGTAGAAGATTTAGGAGAATTATGGACAAGAACAAAAGACACTTTTCCATTTATGAACGTAAATCCTGAATTTGTAAAAACAAAGTTTGGTATTGATGTATTAGGCTTAAAAGACAGCGCCAATAACGGAAACACAAAACTAAAAATAGACGATAGTTTTTTCGTTTAACCCCCGAACAAACGGGGGATTATTTCAAAAGTCTACATTCAAGAGTACATTCATTATATGCTTGCACATGTGATATTTGTCAAGATATTAAATTTCATAAACTATCAGCTGACACAGGACTGATTAAAGAGTTATTAAACACCTTTTCAAAAGCGTTTAAAGCCTTACACGAATTTCAATCTTACAAAATATCAGATTTACAAAATGTTCCGGAATATAAGAGTGCCATACTTGATACTTTTGATATTTTAAAACAATCCGTATCTGAAGGAATAAAAGATAATACTATTTCAGGCACTTTAAAAACTGCCTTATTAAGCGATGTTTTTTTGTTTTCAGCATTAAGAACCCATGCGCAACTATTTGAAGCCTCACGTTTGTTAAAAACCGCAGATGGTGGCATCAAACCATTCAACCAATTTGCACAGGATATTGCTTCAATCAACAAAAATTACAACGAAAATTATCTTCAAGCAGAATATCAATTTGCAACTGCTTCGGCTTTGATGGCTCAAAAATGGAGTGATGTTGAAGAAAACCAAGACCGTTATAATTTACAATACCGAACCGCAGGAGATGAAAAAGTAAGAGCGTCACACCAAGCACTGGATATGATTACTCTTCCTGCATCTGATACGTTTTGGAATACATATTATCCACCAAATGGGTGGCGTTGCAGATGTGATGCTGTCGAAGTATTGAAAGACAAATACGATGTTTCGGATTCTGAATTAGCAATTAAAGCAGGAGAAAAAGCCACAACACAACTTGATAAAAATGGAAAAAACAGACTTGAAATATTTCGATTTAATCCTGGTAAGCAAAAGGTAATTTTTCCACCAAAGCACCCATACCGAAAATTACAAGGCGCAGATGGAGTTGTGAAAACCTACGATAAAAAACTATTAAGTAATCAGCGTAAAGAAATTAGACTATGGGCTAAAGATAATTTAGTAGGGCAAACAGTAAAACACCCTAAAATTGATAAGCCAATACAATTCACAACTACTGGTATCAAAGAAGCGTTAAACCAACCACATAAAAATATTTTTGATAAGAATGAAGCCGTGAGAGATATTAAACAACTTATTCATAATTCAAAATTTGTTAGTAAGGGAATAGATAAAGATGGTGGGAAAAAAGAATT
>JBILUY010000026.1:0-20758 GCA_044370735.1 Crocinitomicaceae bacterium
AACTACATTATGGAAAGGTAGTATCATCTTTACACCAGCTATGTTATTTGCTGTAGGTTTAGTATCTACATTTATCACTGGTGGTGTTACTGGTATCATCTTAGCTGACTCTGCATTAGATATCGCTGTACATGATACTTATTTTGTTGTTGCTCACTTCCACATCGTAATGGGTATGTCTGCTGTATTCGGTATGTTTGCTGGTGTTTACCACTGGTTCCCTAAAATGTACGGTAGAATGATGAATACACGTTTAGGGTACGCTCATTTCTGGGTTACTTTAGTAGGAGCTTATGGTGTATTCTTCCCAATGCACTTTGTAGGTATCGCTGGAGCACCAAGAAGATATTATGATTATTCAGTTTATGGTGAATTTGATACAAATTCATATGAAATGATTATGGACTTAAACGTAATTATTACTGTTTTTGCTATCATTGCTGCAATTGGTCAAGGTATATTCTTATTCAACTTCTTCTATAGTGTATACAGAGGTCCTAAAGCGGTTCAAAACCCTTGGAAATCTAATACATTAGAATGGACTACTCCAGTTGAACACGTTCATGGTAACTGGCCTGGTGCTTTACCTGAAGTTCATAGATGGCCTTATGATTATTCTAAGCCTGGAATGGAGGAAGATTTTGTTTTACAAACTGTTCCTTTAATGGAAGGTGAAGAAGAACACTAGAATTTTAAAATATTTCTTTATAGAAGCTGTCTCAAAAGGACAGCTTCTTTTATTTTTGTAAAAAAATTACCCGTGGAAGAAGAATCTTTTGATTATCGTAAGGAAGCATCTACATCATCTGAAAATGATTATGATAAAGTATTGCGTCCAAAAAAACTTACTGATTTTGCTGGTCAAAGTCAAGTAGTGGATAATTTGGAGGTTTTTGTTCAAGCGGCAACTCAGCGTGGTGAACCCTTAGATCATGTTCTGTTACATGGACCTCCCGGATTAGGTAAAACAACCTTAGCAAACATTATTGCTAATGAATTAGGAGTTGGTTTTAAAGTTACAAGTGGACCTGTATTAGATAAACCAGGTGATTTAGCAGGTCTATTGACTAATTTAGATCGTGGAGATGTATTATTTATAGATGAAATTCATCGTTTAAGCCCCGTAGTGGAAGAATATTTGTATTCTGCTATGGAAGATTATGTCATTGATATTTTAATTGATTCTGGACCAAATGCACGTACAGTTCAAATTACTTTAAATCCTTTTACTTTAATTGGAGCTACTACACGTTCAGGTTTATTAACTTCTCCTTTACGTGCTCGTTTTGGTATTAATGCTCGTTTACAATATTACGATTCTAAAACGTTAACCTCTATTGTTGAACGTTCTTCTGATTTGTTGAATATTCCGATTGATGAAGACGCAGCTTATTCTATTGCTAGTCGAAGTCGTGGCACGCCCCGTATAGCGAATGCTTTATTAAGAAGAGTTCGCGATTTTGCACAAATTAAAGGGAATGGTAAGATAGATCTTAAGATTACAAATTATGCCTTGGATGCACTCAATGTGGATGCCTATGGATTAGATGAAATGGACAACCGTATTTTAATGGCAATCATCGATAAATTCAAAGGAGGACCCGTTGGATTAACAACTATAGCTACCGCTATTGGTGAAAATGCAGGTACATTAGAAGAGGTTTATGAACCATTTTTAATTCAAGAAGGATTTTTGATACGCACCCAACGTGGTAGAAAAGCTACTGAAAAAGCCTATAAACATCTAGGAAAAGATCTAGGGTTTATTCAAGGGGGATTGTTTTGATATTTTTTGTATTTAAAAATTTGGCTACTAATTATAAATTTATGTTTAGGTTCATCAATTTCTTTTGGTCTTTTTACCCTTACTAGATATCTTAAAATTATGCCTAAAACTCAACTTTTGGGTTTGATCCATTAAAATTATTTGATTTACACTCTAAAACACCACTTAGGTGCACAAAAAAAGGAGCTACATTTGTAACTCCTTGATTATCTAGCGCTCTCTCCTGGGCTCGAACCAGGGACCCTCTGATTAACAGTCAGATGCTCTAACCGACTGAGCTAAGAAAGCGTTTATCTGAGTGCAAATATAAATAAAAAATTTAATTCCAAACACTCAGGATAAAATTTTTTTTAAAAATCGTCTTCGTCGATGGTGAAGTCATCTAATGTAGCATCTACATATTCGTTGTCATCATTTTCATTTTCAGAAGCATCGATGATATCTTCGTTGTTGTATCCATCAAATTTAGCTGGACGTAAAATATTTGTTTGAGATACATTTAAACGAATTTCAGTGCGAACAAAACCGTCTTCCATTACAAATGCTTTTGCAAAAGGAACACCTAAAAGCTCAACTAAAGCACCTTTTTTAAGGAAATCAAGGATACGAAGATTAGCACCTTCTTTTTTCCAAATCGTACAATTTACCCAAGTTGTTTTAGTTTTAGACTCACCTGAACGTTTGTCTCTCCAATTTTTGTTGTGTGCTACTGGAAAATTAATTGCGATTACTCCTCTTTCCATTGTTTTTACTGTAGCATCTTTTCCAATGTTTCCGATAAGTCTGGTTTCAAATACTGTAGCCATAGTGTTAACTATTGATATAAATTAGTTTACGAATATATTAAAAGTACACAAATGTAATGTAATTTTCATTCGTCCTATTACTTATTCCTGAAAAAGAATGATTTCATCTAAACTTTTACGTGAACGAGCAGTCGTTTCTCTGGTTAAAAATGGTTCTTCTAATTTTTCTGGTTTGTCAAGATATCCGAAAGCATTTACAATAAAAGGTTTCAAATTATCAGGTAGATTATAATGTTCTTTGATAATTTCTGGATTGAATCCTGCCATCGGGTGTGCGTAAATATCCATAGTTGATGCTTGTAAAATCATACCCGCATTTGCTGCTCCCATATCGTGTTCCGCCCAAGCATTAAAAGGATTTCCTTCTTTATCAAAATCGGTTTTAACGATACTTACTACAAATGCCCCTGCATTTTTAGCCCAAACAGCATTACCATGAGCTAATGAAGATAAAATTTTATCAAAAGCTGGTGTACCTTTTTTTGCATAAATGAATCTCCAAGGTTGTTCATTCATTGCACTAAACATCCAATGTCCAGCTTCAATGATAGTTTTAACAACCTCGTCTGTCATTTCTTTTTCTGCGAAACTACGAGCGCTCCATCTATTTTTGATGATAGGATGTACATCAAATTCCGTTTTTGCTATTTTTACTTCCATAATTTTTAAGTGGGATAGTTGTTATACGTGCATAGGGACTTCCATTAACAATACTTCGGTGTTATCAGACAAAGAGGTTAGTGTAATTTCAGATCCATTTTTAATTCCAAGTCCATCTCGTTTATTCAACTCGATTTCGTCTATTTTTACATTTCCTTCAATAACGAAAAGATATATTCCATTTCCATTTTTATTGAGAGAATAATTTATTGTTGTGTTTTTATCAAAATTTCCAAGGTGAAACCATGCATCTTGATGTATCCAAACACCTTCATCTTCCGCATTAGGTGAAAGAATTTGTTGAAGTCTATTTTTTCGATCTTCTAAATTTAATGAGACTTGATCATACCTTGGTGTCACATTTTTTTGTTTGGGAAAAATCCAAATTTGTAAAAATTCTACTTGTTTGTCTTGATTTGGGTTGTATTCGCTATGATAAATTCCAGTCCCAGCGCTCATTACTTGAATGTCTCCTTTTTTAATGGTTGATTTATTTCCCATACTATCTTGGTGTTCTAAATCACCAAAAAGTGGTATTGAAATAATTTCCATATTTTCGTGAGGGTGGGTTCCAAAACCCTTTCCTGGAGCAACATAATCATCATTTAGAACGCGTAAAACACCAAAATGAACGCGACTAGGGTTGTGATAATTTGCAAAACTAAATGTATGAGCACTTTTCAACCAACCATGATCTGCAAATCCTCTTGATTCTGATGTGTGAAGTGAATATTCTTTTTCCATGTCAGATTTTCTTAAAATAATAAACGTTTGAGGGTGCTTTTTGTTGGGTTAAAATTAACTCATCAGATGTACATTTGGTAAAAGTAAAAACGGTTTCTTGATATCCAAGTTTTGAATTATCTTTAAAAGAAGTAGTTATGTATTCATATTTCATAATGGTGTATGTTCCCAACGAATCACTGTTTTTTCCATTATTTTCTATATGAAACTCTATTTTACCATTTCTTCCTTCTGGTGTAAAAGTTACTTTTTCAGTAAAATTGGCAGGAAGATTACTTCCATTTATAGATACTAGATTCCAAGAACCATCAATTTTGCGATTCATTGTTTTTTCAGGTGCACATGCAAATAATATTGAAAGTACAGACAAACAAAGTATGAATTTCATTTTTTAAGAATTTTTATTCAAATGTATGAAATAAAAAAACTCCTGAACTTGATATAAGTCAGGAGTTGATTAGAAAATTAGAAGTTATATGCTAACTATTGTATTTGACGTCTGTAATTCTTGATATTGGAATCCAAACACCGCCTTTAAGACAGATAAATTTTGTTCCGGTTGCCCATATTGTTGTTTCCACTTTTTTAGGGCCTTCATCATCATGAAAATAGATGGTAACTTTTGAATGGTGAATGTTTCCTAATAGTGTTGCACGTTCTAGACGTTGTTTTATATCATCATCTTGTTCTATTTCTAATTCTTTATGAAATGATAAGGATGAAATCAATTCTTTATCTATCGTTGTATATGTAAAAGTTTCCATGGCTGAAAATTGGTTAGGTTAGTTAATAATTAGATCATAATTTCATTTTTTTCAATGAAATAAATTAACTCAGTCACATTTCCTACATTACATTTACGCATGATGTTTTCTCTGTGTTTTCCAACTGTTCTTACGCTGATTCCTAATTGTTCTCCGATATCTTTAGATGGCATCCCTCTTCTAATCAAACGAATAATTTCTTTTTCTCTTTTAGAAATCTTTACAGTAGTTGTAATTTTTTCTCTCAATCGACCTTTTTTCTCCTTATTTTTTTCCTTGATTTGAGAGATTAAATGTTGACAGTAATAATTTTCACCAGAACAAATTTTATCAATTGCTGACTGAAATGTATCTGAAGGGCTTTGATGCGTAATGTAACCTTGAATACCCATTTTCATTAATCGATTAAAACATTCATAGGTGTTCGTTTTAGAATAAACTAATACAGGAATTCCTGTTTTTTTCAAGGACTTTAGTAAATCAACTCCATCAATACAATTGATATTTATTTCTGAAATGATGATATCTCCATTTGGAATTACCAAAGATGTTTTTTCATTAGTAACAGGAACTACTATAACATTGTATTTTCCAAAACTACGTAATAAGGCAAACAGTCCTTCAGAAATGATTGTTTGGTTGTGAATTAAAATCACGTTTTTCAATTGAGTAATCGTTGCATTCATAAGTGTAGGTATTTTGAGTAATTAAATTTCGTTTATAACTTATATTATGAATACCGTACCAAAATGAAAAAATATAATTAATATATTGAAAAACAATTTATTAATTTTTATTAATACGTTGTAATTAGTACGTATTTAGTACATTTTCCCATTATGGGAATGTTGAATCAAAATGATTTTTAGTTATTTTAGTATAAATCTTTGAATACTCAGTGGATAAAAAAGAAAAATCACTTCAAATCAAACGACTAGCTTATGAATTAGGCTTTGCTTATTGTGGTATTTCTCAAAGTGGATTCTTAGAAGAAGAAGCACCTCGTTTAGAGCGTTGGTTATCTTCTGGAAAAGCAGGAAAAATGGAGTATATGTCTAATCATTTTGATAAGCGTTTAGATACTCGAATTTTAGTACCAGATTCAAAATCGGTGATTTCTTTACTGTATAATTATTATCCTGAAAAGAAACAGGTAGCTGATACATTTAAGATTTCCAAATATGCCTATGGTCAAGATTACCATTATGTCATAAAAGAAAAAATGAATCAGCTTTTAAATCAAATTCGTACTGAATTTGGAGAAGTGGAAGGTAGAGTATTTGTAGATTCAGCTCCGGTGATGGATAAAGCTTGGGCAAAAAAGGCAGGACTTGGTTGGATTGGAAAGAATAGTAATTTGATTCACCCTAAAAAAGGTTCATTTTTTTTCATTGCTGAATTAATTTTGGATATTGAATTAGAGGCTGATGGACCAATCAAAGATTTTTGTGGTACATGTACACGCTGTATAGATGCTTGTCCTACGGAGGCTATTGTAGAACCCTATGTTGTAGATGGTTCAAAATGTATTTCGTATTTGACAATCGAGTTGAAAGATGAAATTTTGCCTTCGGAATTTTCAGGTAAAATGAATGATTGGGTTTTTGGGTGTGATGTGTGTCAAGATGTATGTCCGTGGAATCGTTTTTCTACTCCTCATACAGAACCATTGTTACTACCACATGATGCATTATTATCGCTAAATAAAAATGAATGGAATGAACTTTCTGATGAATATTTTCAAGAATTATTCAAAAAAAGTGCAGTAAAAAGAACAAAAAAAAGTGGACTGATGCGAAATATTGCATTTGTTCAACAGCATTAAAAAATAATTATTATGGCAATAAAACCATTTTCAGGTACGTGGGATGAAAACAAAGCGGCTCATTTATTGAGAAGAACGCTTTTCGGTCCTACTTACAAACAAATTCAGGATGTTAAAACATTAGGTTTATCTTCTGCGATTGACACGTTGCTTTCGCTTCCTACAGAAACACAGCCTGTGACAGTGAGTAGTGTTGAGGAAATTGCTAAAAAAGGCGAAACTTGGGTAAATAAACCTTATCCTGCAGATTTACTAAAAGCACAATTAACCAATAATGTTAGAAACGAATCGTTAGGATGCTGGTTGATGGAAAATTTGACTCATGCAGATTTGTCGATTGTCGAAAAAATGAGTTTGTTTTGGCAAAATCATTTTGCTGCTGAATCAACAAATGATGCGCGTGCTTCGTATAATTATATGAATTTGTTGAGAACAAACGCATTGGGAAATTTCCGTGAATTGGTCAAAAAAATTACAGTAGATCCTTGTATGTTGTTGTTTTTGAATGGAAATTCAAATACTAAAAATAGTCCGAATGAGAATTATTCACGAGAATTATTAGAGTTATTTTCAGTTGGAAAAGGAACACAAGTTGGTACAGGTGATTATACAAACTACACCGAAGAGGATATAAAAGAAGGTGCTAAAATCTTGACTGGATGGAATGTTCAAGGATTTTTAAGTAGTACAGAGACGACCACTTCTTCCTTTTTTATTCCTAACAGACATGATAACACGACCAAAACGTTGTCTTCTAGATTAGGTAATAAAGTGATACAAGGTAATGGTGATCAAGAATATAAAGACTATATAGATCATTTGTTTTCAACCGATATTCCAGCAAAATTTATTTGTAAAAAATTGTATCGTTGGTTTGTGAATTATGACATTACTACAGAGGTACAAAATAATGTTATTGATCCATTAGCAAAACTTTTAGTAGATTCTGATTATGAAATGAAACCGGTTTTAAAAGCACTTTTAACCAGTGAGCATTTCTATGAAACAGCTGTATTGGGAACGATTATTAAAAATCCACTAGAGTATCTTTTTTCATTGGTAAATAGTACAAATACCAAATTTGAATTTACAACAGAGGTAAATTATGATTTCTTTAAACAGATTTATGGGTTTAGCGCAGTAATCGGAATGAATTATTTTAGACCACCAAGTGTAGGAGGATGGACTGCTTATTATCAAGCGCCTTCTTATACTCGTTTGTGGATGAATTCGAGCTATATCAAATTGCGTTTTGATGTTGCATCCTATTTGTTAACGGATAGTTTTACTTCTGAAATAGATAATTCAGCAATTTTCACTTTAAACGTATTGGATTACGTTCAGGGGTTATCTAATCCAGTTTCTGCACAACAAATTGTCGATGATACAGCCTTGGTTTTTTGTCCGAAAGGGTTACCTGATTCAGTAAAAACAGCTTTGAAATTAATATTGACAGGTGGTCAACCTGATTTTGAATGGACTTTACAATACAACGAATATTTGGCTGATAACACGAATGTGATGAAAAAGACTGCTATAGTAGGACGTATCCGTCAATTTTTAGATTATTTATTTAAGTTACCAGAATTTCAAACGATTTAATCTTAAGCAATCATGGAAAGAAGAAAATTTTTAAGAACTACAGGACTAGCCTCATTGTCTATTCCGTTTTTGTTTAAGAACAATACGTATGCAGCAGTTTCAGAAAAATTGTTTCGCATTGAAAAAAGCTTGGAAGACCGAGTTTTGGTTTTAATTCGTTTGAATGGTGGAAATGATGGTTTAAACACGTTAATTCCATTGGATTATTATGCCAATTTAACTAAACAACGTTCGAATATAATTATACCTGAAAAGAAATTAATTTCGATTACAACTAAAAATGCATTACATCCTGTAATGACTGGAATGTCGGATTTATTTCAAGAAGGTTTGATGGGAATTGTTCAAAATGTTGGTTATCCAGAACAAAATCGTTCTCACTTTCGCTCGATGGATATTTGGACAAGTGGATCTACTGAAATTACAACAACAACCGGTTGGTTGGGAAGAAATTTTGATTTAAAACATCCGGGATTTCCTGAAGCATATCCTGATGAAGCAAACCCAGATCCATTTGCTATTAGTATGGGGTATGAAGTATCTGCAACTTGTCAAGGGTTGATGGCGAATTTTTCTCATACGGTGACGAATCCATCTAGTTATTTTTCAGCAAACACTGCTTCTGCAGCGAATGATGGGACATACTATGGTAGCCATATGGAATTTTTGAGCACAATGATTGCTCAAACCAATAAATATGGGAAACGCATTTATGATTTAACGAAAGATGTAAAGAATTTATCTACCAAATACGATGCAAAAAATGAATTAGCAACACAGTTAAAATATGTTGCACAGATGATTCAAAGTGGATTAAAAACGAATGTCTATGTCGTAAATATAAACGGATTTGATAACCACGATTCACAAGTTGATACAAATGATACAACTATTGGTAAACACGCGGATTTATTGAAATCATTATCCGATGCGATAGCTGCATTTATGGATGATATCAAATTGATGGGGTTAGAAAAACGTGTTGCTGGGATGACTTTTTCAGAGTTTGGTAGACAAATTGCATCGAATGCGAGTAATGGAACGGACCACGGTGATGCAGCGCCATTGTTTTTATTTGGAACTTGTTTAAATCAACCTATCTATGGAAGTAATCCTGTTATTTCAGATCAAATTGTAGATCAAGCAGGTGTGCCAATGGCGATTGACTTTAGGGATGTATATGCTTCATTATTAAAAGATTGGTTTCAAGTTCCTTCGGAAGATATTCAACAAATGTTTAGTCACCAAATCAAATATCATTCGTTGATGGGAGCGTGTACTACTTCGTTAGAAGAGGATCCATTTGCTCTTACTAAAACATTGCTTTATCCAAATCCTGTTTCTAGATTAGCTCATTTACGAATCAATACGTTGAGAGAACAAGTGCGTATTTCTATTGTTTCGTTAGAAGGAAAAGAAATGCAAGTGGTTTACGATGCAACTTTTGATGAGCAGCAACATACACTTGATATTCAAGTGGAAGAATTACCGATTGGACAATATGTATTGTATGTTCAGAAGAATTCTGGAAATGAAAGCGTATCTTTCCAAAAAGTAAAAGAAAATTAAACTATGAAATTATTACTTTCCTACTTAAAAAATTACAAATGGTTGGTCTTGTTAGCTTTATTGTTGGCAGCTGTCAATCAAGTTTTTTCATTACTAGACCCGCTTATTTTCAAACGAGTGGTGGATGAATATGCAACGAATCCAAAAACGTTTACAAAAGAACAATATATCAAAGGGATCGGATATCTGATTTTATTGTCTATGGGAGCAGCAATGGTTTCACGTATTGCTAAAAATTTCCAAGATTATTTTATGAACGTGATTACGCAGAAATTGGGTGCTAAAATTTATTCGGATGGATTAAAACATTCGCTAGAATTACCGTATCAAGTTTTTGAGGATCAGCGTAGTGGTGAAACATTAGGGAAGTTACAAAAAGTAAGAATTGATGTTGAAAAATTGATTACTTCTTTTGTTGGTATTCTTTTTACTTCGTTGGTAGGAGTTGTGTTCGTAATGGTTTACGCAATTAAAATCCATTGGTTAATTGCACCCGTATATTTTGCCGCTGTTCCCTTACTTGGTTTTATTAGTTCGGTATTGAGTAAACGTATTAAAGTCATTCAGAAAAAAATCGTAGGTGAAACAACTGCCCTTGCCGGATCTACGACTGAATCACTTCGTAATATCGAATTGGTAAAAAGTTTAGGTTTAGCGGATCAAGAGATTAATCGTTTAAACGAAACAACGTTAAAGATATTAGGATTAGAGTTAAAAAAGGTGCGTTATATCCGTAGTATCAGTTTCATTCAAGGGACTTTTGTGAATTTATTACGCAGCAGTATTTTGTTTTTATTGTTGTATTTAATCTTTGCGGATAATATGACGTTGGGTGAATTATTCTCATTACAGATCTATTCTTTTTTCATTTTTGGTCCTTTACAAGAATTAGGAAATATCATCAACATTTACAGAGAAGCAGAAGTTTCATTGGATAATTTCAAAACGATTTTAGATACACCTATTGAACAAAAACCAGCGAATCCTGTAATGTTACATGGAATTGAAAAATTAGCCTTTGAACAAGTTAGTTTCCAACACCAAACTGCAAAAAACAAAGCACTGGAGGAAATTCAATTTTCAGTTAAGAAAGGGGAAACCATTGCTTTTGTTGGTCCTTCAGGTGCAGGAAAAACATCACTTGTAAAATTACTTGTAGGTTTGTATCAACCACAATCGGGTTCTATTACTTACAATGAAATTTCTGGGAAAGACATTGATTTAGATCAGTTGCGTTCACAAATAGGATTTGTAACTCAAGATACGCAATTGTTCTCTGGTACGATTAAAGAAAACTTGTTATTCGTAGCTCCTAATGCAACAGATGTACAAATTATGGATGCCTTGAATAAAGCAGCTTGTCAGGGATTATTAGCTCGTGCTGAAAACGGTATTGACACAGTAATTGGTGAAGGAGGTGTAAAAGTTTCTGGAGGTGAAAAACAACGTCTGTCGATAGCTCGTGCTTTGTTGCGTAATCCTTCGTTGTTGGTTTTTGATGAAGCAACTTCAGCCCTTGATTCATTAACAGAAGAAGAAATCAGCAAAACGATTCGTGAATTGTCTGCCCAAGAAAGTCATATCACCATTCTGATTGCTCACCGTTTGAGTACTATTATGCACGCTGACCGAATTTACGTCCTTGAAAAAGGCCATATCGTAGAATCAGGTAAACACCAAGATTTGATTGACGAAAAAGGGTTGTACTTCGCTATGTGGAGACAACAGATTGGGGAGAGGTAGTTTCGAGATCCTCAACTACCATTCAAGATCCTCAACTACCATTTAGAGCAAGTGGTTGAGGTTCTTAATTTACGTGGTTTAGTCTATCAAAAAATTAAGGTGGCAGAGGTTCTCGAAGCCACATTTATTTTTTCAAAAACACCATACGCAACACACCAATGATTTTTTTGCGAAATAAAAACAACAAGAGAAAATAGGGGATAAGCATTAGGTAAATAATGCCAGAGTTGATATTGGTACCAAAAGAAGATTCATCTAATTCGGAAGCTTGTTCTGCGACTAATTTACATTGTGCGCATCCTTGAGCATAAACGTGTTGTGTTAGACTTAAAATGGCAATTGTGAGGAGTATTAATAGCTTCTTCATATCAAATAATTTGATAGGGCAAGTTACGAATTTATTTTATTCAAAAATCAAGGTTATCTTTGTTTAGAATTTATATAAACTATGAACGAATTAATCCAAGATATTTTAAATCACCCAGGAGCTTCTTTGGCAATTATAGGGAATTTAATTTTAATTGAAAGTCTTCTTTCGGTTGATAATGCGGCTGTATTGGCAACTATGGTAATGGACTTGCCAGAAAAAGAGCGTGAAAAAGCGCTGAAATATGGTATTTGGGGTGCTTATATTTTTCGTGGTTTAGCCATGGTGTTTGCTTCTATTTTGATTAAAATCTGGTGGTTAAAACCAATTGGAGGTATTTATTTGCTTTATTTGGTATATAGTTATTGGAAAGGAAAACAAACCGAAAAAACTGAAGATGATGTTATTGATAAAAACAGCAATTGGTTATATCGAGTTACCGTAGGTTCATTAGGAAATTTTTGGGCAACGGTTTGTTTGGTAGAATTGATGGATATGGCTTTTTCAATTGATAACGTATTCGCCGCTGTAGCGTTCACACCAAATATTGTACTGGTTTGTATAGGTGTGTTTATCGGAATATTGGCAATGCGTTTTATCGCAAATTACTTTGTGAAATTGATGGAAAAATATACTTTCTTGGAAACTGCAGCCTTTGTTGTAATTGCCGTTTTAGGGATTAAATTAACGCTATCGTTAGTTGAACATTATCAGCCTAATAGTGAGTTTGCTAAATTTATGAAAGGTGAAACAGCAGATATTATTATGTCTATTTTAACAGTGTCGATTTTCTTTATTCCGATATTAACTTCCAGATTTTTTAATTTTCCGAAAAAGCATTGATTTTCGAGTTTTCCTCCTTGAGGAGGGAAGTTTAATACTTTATATTGGATGCTTTTGAAGTGTCCTCCCCCTTTATCCCCCTCCAAAGGGGGAAGTTTTAAATCCACTCATTAATATTATTTTTTTGAGTGAATTCAATTGATGATAATCGGGTTTCCCTCCTTGAGGAGGGGCAGGGGAGGTGACAAAGTAAAATAGTTATCACCTCCCTCAATCCCTCCTCAAGGAGGGAAGTGTAATTATCTAATAATTAAACATTAAACATTCATCATTAACCATTATTCCACAAGTCCAAACTGTGTAAAATGGTGTGTCACATGTTTTGAGTGTAAACGAGTCCACTGCGTATGGTTCAGTGGACCATAATAAGGATGTACGTGAGTTAATTCAGGAGTTGTTTCGTATAATTCTTCGAATTGTAAATAAACGTCAACATATTCATCTACTGCTAACTCTAATTCTTCGTGTCTTAAAGGAGTATCAGGTAATGCAAAAGGAACTTGAATTTCTTTAGCCATTGGTTTGTCGGAGTCCAAAAAACGTAACATTCCTGGGATTTTGTCTTCTGGAATCACAAGAGATTGAGGATTTTCACCACAAGCGATTAAAAGGGTATCCGTAAGGTGTTCAACCATACGTTGTGCAGTCATAGTACCCCAAAGTGGTTTTGTTTCTGCTGTTAGTTTGTCAAAATAAGGTAAAAGCGTTTCTAAGTCGGTTTGCAAAAACATAAGATTAATTTTTGCCTACTAAGATATTAAGACTTTTTGGTACAACCTGAATATTTAATTCTTTTCTTACTTTGAAAGGTTCACCATCATAATGCGCCATTTGTTGATCGATAATGATGCGTGCCTTTTCAACCGGGATAATTTCTGTGAATTTTGATTTGTGGCTCGTTTTTTTGAAAAAGTGGTATGCCACAGAAGGAGCTTTCCAAAAAGCAAAAGGTTTTAATAAACACAATTCGATTTTGCCATCTGTAACACTGGATTGAGGGGAGATACAAAAACCGTTTCCAAATTCAGATGCATTTGCCACCGTACAAAGTACAACTGGCATTTCTTTTTTGATATTTGGTAATTCAATGCTGATTTGAATTGGTTTGAAAGAGTAAAATTCTTTCGTGATTAATTTTACATAATTCCAAAATCCTCTTTTTGCTAATTTATTGAACTTATCTGCAATTAAAGCATCAAATCCATAGCCTCCAACCCCTAAAAATGGTTTGTCATTTACTAAAACGGTATCCATCACAATGGAATGCATTTCATTGATGGATTGGATTGCTTGTGGTAGTTTTAAGGGAATATGTAAGTGACGTGCTAATCCATTCCCAGAACCAGCAGGTAAAATGGCAAGAGAAGTTTTGGTTCCTATCAAAGCCGTTCCAACTTCGTGAACAGATCCATCTCCACCAACGGCACATACGATATCTATCCCTTTTTGAGCAGCTTCGTGTGCAATTTCTTTGGCGTGTTTGGCGTATTGGGTATAGCGAATTTCGTAATCGAAAAGGGAATGATCTAGGTAAGTATCAATCAAAGCAGGCAAGTTTTTTTTCTTGCTTGTTCCAGAGATAGGATTAATGATGAAGTAAATGCTCTTTTTCATACGCCGTAGTTTGATTGTGAATCAAATCCCGGTTGTATCGCTGTATAATTGCTTTCAATCTT
This sequence comes from Crocinitomicaceae bacterium, assembly GCA_044370735.1. Classification (GTDB taxonomy): domain Bacteria; phylum Bacteroidota; class Bacteroidia; order Flavobacteriales_D; family Crocinitomicaceae; genus CANHVK01. The sequence continues at coordinate 14,386 of JBILUY010000026.1, forward strand.
TTTTCCATTTTTTTCACCTCCTTGGGATAGAAACGGAGCGAGTCAACCGACTTTTTGCTTCTCGAATCTATACTTAACAAATTTCGTGCCTTTTCTTGTGAAAAGGTTAAAAGTTTTTTGTTGTAAAAGTAATGATAGGTGCCTTCAAGGTAGTTAATTCCTTCTCTATTAGATTTTTGATAGTAAGAATTACCATACGAATAAAATTTCGTTTTAATATTTAATAAATCTAACACCGTTGGAAAAATATCAATTTGCTGAATGAGTTTCTTTTCTTTTTTTGGTTTGAGAAAGCCTTTCGGGTGAAAGAAGGCAATCGGTATTTGATACATTTGTTCGCGAGTATTGTATTTTGGGTCGTTACTTGCAGGTGTATGATCTGCGCATAAAATGAAAAGGGTATTGTTATACCAAGGTTGTTTTTTAGCCATTTTGAAGAATTGTGCTAAACTATAGTCAGCATAATGCATGGCTTCACAAATAGGTTCTTTTCCTTTTCTTAATTTTCCTTTCATATGCGGAGGAATATAAAAAGGATGATGAGAAGAAAGGGTAAACAATCCTGCGATAAAAGGTTGTTTTAGGGAGGTTAATTTTTTAGCCGTCCAGGGATTAAAATATTCATCTAAAATTCCCCAATTGTGGTCGTAGTGTGCTTCGTTGTTGTATTCGCTTCTACCAAAATAGTGCTCAATTCCCGCTTGACTTGCAAACCCATCAAATTTCATTGAACCATTCGTTGCACCGTGAAAAAAGGCAGAGGAATACCCTTCTTTTTTTAGGATTTGTGGAAGTGCTTCAATGCGATTGTTTCCATATTGAGAGGAAATATAAGGATTGTCTGAAAGTGTTGGTATACTTGCAAAAATAGCAGGCAAGGCTTCGATAGATTTTTTTCCGTTTGATATACCGACTGGAAAAAAGAGGCTTTGATTTGCTAATGAATCAAAAAATGGGGTATAGGAAATTTTCGCTCCACCTGCTCCGACCCATTCATTTCCAAAACTTTCCAAAATGATAATCATCACATTTGATTTGTTCGGAAGTAAGTTGGCTGGTTTCGAAGTTTTGATCGGATTAAATAATGCTTTTTCAGTTTCTATTGAAAAATAGTGTTTTTCTTCTAAGCCTTTTTTGTTCCATGATTTAATGATGGTGAAAGGGGTGTTTAAGACAAAGGCTGTATTTTCAACTGAAGTAAATTGTGATGCATCTATCGGACTTACAGGTTTTAGTACCCATCCACCACGACCTATGAATACTAATATACCTAATGACAATACATAGGAAAACCAAGAATAAATGGGTTTGTTAGGTGAATAGTTATTTAATTTCGTTTTGCGAAATACCCAAGTTGCTAACCAAATAAATCCTACAAAAAGAATCATTACGAACCAAAAGTCTTTGAAATAAGAACCAATTTGTTCGGTGATATCGTTTCCTCCTTGCACCATATCGAATAAGTCGATGGTCGATCTTTTTTTGGTAAAACGGTAATATTCGACATCTACCAAATTGAAAAACAAGACAAATACATTCAGGAATAAAAACAGAACGTAATTAATTATGTTAAAAATTTTGGAGTTTTGAATTCTAAGAGGTACAAAACCAATAGCGATTATAGGTAGTGAAATTAATGATAATGTAATTGCATCAAACCAGACTCCGACAAACCAATCTGAAATGATAATTTCATTGAAGTCTGCTTTATTTGAACTTAAAAATACAACTCGTGTTACTGTCATTAAAAGTAACAACCAAAGTAGGCGTAGGCCCCACGAATGAAAAGGAGACTTTACAATTGTTGAGTTATGTTCTTTTTGGAATTTCAAAGCATCACAAAAATAGAGAATATCTAGGGAGAATTATCATAATTTAACAAACTTATTGAAACTCAAAGTTTCGAGATTTTTTATTTTTGAAGAAATTAAATTTATACCTAATGAAAACAAATCACGAAATTGACTACATAATTTTAGGAGAAGAAATGCAATGTGTAGAGATTGAGTTGGATCCTCAAGAAACAGTTGTTGCAGAACCAGGTGCGTTTATGTACATGGATGAATCTATTCAAATGGAAACCATTTTTGGAGATGGTTCAAATCAAAACAGTGGTATTTTTGGTAAGCTTTTTAGCGCGGGTAAGCGTTTGTTGACTGGGGAAAATCTGTTTATGACTGCCTTCACTCATTCTGGTTATGGTAAAGCAAAAGTGGCTTTTGCATCACCTTATCCCGGTAAAATTATTCCATTAGACTTGTACGAATTGGGAGGTAAAGTGATTTGTCAAAAAGATGCCTTTTTGTGTGCTGCAAAAGGAGCATCTGTTGGGATAGAATTTCAACGTAAATTAGGCACTGGATTATTTGGTGGTGAAGGATTTATCATGCAAAAAATTGAAGGAGATGGAATGGCTTTTTGTCATGCTGGAGGTCATATTATTCGCAGAAGATTACAACCGGGAGAAGTGTTGAAAATTGATACAGGTTGTATAGTAGCTTACACACAAACAATTGATTACGATATTCAATTTGTCGGAGGAATTAAAAATACACTTTTCGGAGGAGAAGGAGTATTCTTTGCGACTTTAAGAGGGCCGGGAGAAGTTTGGTTACAAACATTGCCAATTTCTAGATTAGCGTCACGTGTATTGTCCTATGGAAGTCCTGGAGGCAGAAAAGAAGAAGGTGGTATTTTAGGTGGATTAGGTAATCTTTTTGATGGTGATGGAATGTAGCATTTGAAAATAAACAAGATAGGTGAATTAATATATTTCTAATTAAAAATTCTATTTTTTTGAACGATGTCCCACTAATTTTGCTGTGTGATTATTCTCAAAAAAACATTAGATATTCTTTATTCCACTTTGTTACTACCACTGATTATAGTGATAGTTTTTTATTTACTTTTCATTAGTCTTCTTCATAAGATTTTTGGGGTTAAATAATTTTAAATTTATATTTTCTAAATTATAAATTATTTTTACCCCTATTCTTCATTAAACCTTGTAAATTTTGGAAAAATTTGTTGTTTTCATTTTCATTGCTGGTTATTTATTAATCACATTCGAACATTTTACTAAAATTGACAAACTCATTCCAGCCTTGTTAATGATGACCCTATCATGGGCATTTATTTCTATGAATATAAATGATATTCAAACGTGGTTTGACGTTTCCAAAGAAGGTTTTAGCGATATTTCTTATTTTAAATTAGATCACAAACGAGAGTTAGTAAATGTTACGCTTTTACATCATTTTGGTAAGACAGCGGAAATTCTGATTTTCTTGATGGGGGCAATGACGATTGTAGAATTGATTGATCATTTTGATGGTTTTCAAGTATTTCAACGCTATATAAAAACGAATCAAAAATATAAATTACTGTGGATAGTTTGTTTACTTTCCTTTTTCCTTTCGGCGATTATAGATAATTTAACAGCAACAATCGTGATGATTACCATTTTACGCAAAATAGTTTCTGAAAAAGAAATGCGATGGTGGTATGCAGGTTTTGTCATTATTGCAGCGAATGCTGGTGGAGCATGGTCACCAATTGGTGATGTAACGACAACCATGTTATGGATAGGAGGAAAAGTTTCTTCTGTCAAATTAATAACTAACTTATTTTTACCTTCATTCGTCTCGTTGGTTATTCCTCTGGTTTTGGCAAAATTTTCAAAAGCATTTAAAGGTGAATATGATCGAAATGAATTACAAATAAAACCAAAAAACAATAGTGTTTTTATGTTAGTTTTTGGAATTATTGCGATCGTTTCCGTTCCAGTTTTTAAGTCTGTAACCCACCTTCCTCCTTATGTTGGAATGATGTTTTCGTTATCTATTTATGCAATCGTAGCTGAATTGATGAGTAAACGAATGATTAAATTGACCTATGGAAAACAAACGGAAGAAATAGTACATCATAGTCCAACTTTACGTGCCATTTCTAAAATTGAAATGACATCTGTTTTGTTTTTTTTAGGGATTTTAATGACAGTGGCATCTATGGAAACCTTAGGTATTATACATAATGTGGGAGTTTATGTTAGTAATAGTTTACCAGAATGGATGTTTGTATTTTTAATTGGTGTTTTTTCAGCGATTGTAGATAATGTTCCGTTGGTTGCAGCTAGTTTGGGAATGTTCACACAAGATATTGATTCTTCTGTTTGGCATATGATTGCATATACTGCTGGAACTGGTGGAAGTTTGTTAATTATTGGTTCAGCTGCTGGTGTTGTTGTCATGGGTATGGAGCAAATTTCGTTTGGTTGGTATTTGAAAAAGATAGCTCCGTTGGCATTTTGTGGGTTTCTAGTTGGTTTTATCACAATTTTATTTAAAACAATTTTATAGTGAAAAACTGGGATTATAAATTCTTTTTTCAAATAGTGTTTATTTTGATTGTTTGGGCAATAATTGGCTATATAGTTTTAAACGTTATTAATCAATGAAAAAGTATAATAAATACGTTGTATTAGTGATTGGATATTTCAATGTCGCAATTTATTATGCCCAACAAAAGTTATCACACAAACAATTTATTTATTTATCTGCTTTATTAGTAGGTGTTTCGGTTGGTTTTGCAGCAATTGTATTGAAGCAATTATTACATTCTATATTTGAATTTATTACAGAGAATTCTTTTTTTAATTCTTCGTTATTTTATGGTACTTTACCGGTTATAGGGATTGTATCAACGGTATTTTTGACATCCTATTTGTTTAGAAATAAAAAAATGATTAAAGGACTTTCTGGAATTTTATATCTTATACATCGAAGATCCGGTTTGGTTCCAAGAATTCAGATGTATTCTCAAATATTAACGAGTTCGTTAACTGTTGGTTTTGGCGGTTCGGCTGGAGTTGAAGCTCCAATAGTTGTTACAGGAGCTGCTTTCGGGTCTAATTATGCAAGAAGGTATAAACTTTCAAAAAAAGAAAGAGTGCTTTTGTTGGCCTCAGGTGTAGCCGCTGGAATAGGGAGCGCTTTTAATGCCCCAATTGCAGGGGTATTATTTACCTTAGAAGTATTAACATTAGATGTAACAGTATCAGCATTCATACCATTAATTATTTCTGCTGCATCTGGTGCTATCATTTCAAAGATTTTTTTGTCAGAAAATGTGATTCTTGCTTTTTACCATCAAAAACCTTTTGATTATTCGAATACTTTATTTTACTTGATTTTAGCGAGTTTATGTGGTTTGTTTTCGGTATATCACAATCGTATTTTTCACAAGTCAGAACGGTTTTTTAGTACCTTAAAATTATCAAAGTTTATAAAAGCAATTATTGGTGGTCTTTTGCTATCAATTATCATTTTGTTTTTACCATCCTTATTTGGAGAAGGTTATGCCAGTATTCGATGGATATCTTCTGGAAATGAGTATAAATTATTGAATAATAGTTTGATTGGTAGTTTTTTTCATACTGATTGGCTAATTATTGTTTTTGTAATTTTCATTTTATTTCTTAAACCTATTGCAACAGCTATAACCATTGGAAGTGGTGGTAATGGGGGAAATTTTGCACCTTCTTTATTTGTAGGTGCTTTTTTAGGATTTCTAGTATCAAGAGTATTAAATCTTGTGTTTGACATAGATTTGCCTGAAAGTAACTTTGTTTTAGTTGGAATGGCGGGGGTTTTAAGTGGATTATATCATGCTCCTCTCACAGCAATTTTCTTAATAGCTGAAATAACAGGAGGGTATGGACTAATCTTACCATTGATGTTTGTATCATCTTTAAGTTATGGTATTTCCAAGTATTTTGAACCACATTCATTAGACACAAAAATTTTTGCTGATCAGGGAGAAATTATTAGTTCAAATAAAGATGAACAAGTTTTATCCGGAATCCATATTTCAGAAATTTTAGACAAAAATTTTAAAATGCTTTATGTTAATCAGAACTTAAATGAAGTAATAATCATTATTAAAAATTCAAAGTATTCTATATTTCCAGTAAATGATCTACAGGGTAAGTTTGTAGGTGTTGTAACGATTGATTCTTTAAAAGAATTTTTATTTAGTTCACAAATTTATAATCAATTAATGGTTTCACAATTTTTACTTAAACCTGAACAGATTATTGATAATGAAATTTCTATAGATCAAGTATTAGCTTTTATGGATAAATACGATTATTGGTTTGCACCGGTTGTGATGCATTCTGAATTTAAAGGATTTGTTTATAAAAATGATATTTTAACTAATTATCGTCATAGGTTAGTGAATGATATAATTGATTAATTTTTAAGTTCTTTTTAAGTAATAAATTAAGGTTCAATCAAGTTTACTTTTTTTTATTTGTTTCAAAAAGATGTACAACTTTAAAATTATTTTGATTCTTATTATTTTAATAATTATA
>JBILUY010000244.1:0-3752 GCA_044370735.1 Crocinitomicaceae bacterium
ATTAACTATTAATAAATCGAATTGGGGAAGTAGTTTTTATACTATTTCCCTTTTTATTTTTGAATAAATAAACAATATGAATTTCCTTCCAATTAAAGAATGGTTTCTAAAACGGTCTAAATACTTTAAAAATAAGTATTTAGTTGCTTTTTTCGTGTTCTTTTTTTATGGTATGTTTTTAGATGACAATGATATTTTTGATATGATTAAAGATCAAATTACATTGAGCAAACTAAATGACGAAAAGGAAATGATTGATAAAAAATTAAACAAAACGAAATTCATATTAAAACGTTTGCGTTATAATTCTGAACTTGAAAAATATGCAAGGGAGAATAAATTATTCAAACGTGATAACGAGGATATTTTTATAATAACTTATAAATAAAATTAGTCCTCAACTCTATAAGGATCACAAAGTTTCAAATTTCCTTTTTGTTTGAAGAAAGCATCTTCGTTTAGATTTTGTACTATTATTCCAGGGAAATAATAAATGGCTATTTGTATGTAATTATATTTGAATTTAGCCATACGCATTGCGCCTTCTTGACATAAACCCACACCATGACCAAAACCTCTTCCACGAACTAATACGTCGTTACCATCAAGGTAATTAGTAAAGAACGTAGATTTTAATTTAAACTCTTGTCTAATATCTCTTAAAGGTATTCCTAAAATTGGATGGTGATAAAAAGCCATGCGTTCATTTTGGGTGAAATTATAGAGCATTGGACCATAAATACTATCATTGATAGGAAAATTATATTTTTTCACTAAAAATTCACCCCATTCGTGTTTCGGAATTCGTTTTTCCCAAGTTGCTTGTTTAGTATAAATACAAAAAGTGTCTTTAAATGTACTAAGGTAGGGTATACTATTATTCCAAATATAATCTGGTTCACTTGTTTGCCCCCCGCAGTTAGCATGAAAATAGGCGTCGACTAATTGACCTTGAGCATCTTTCATCACTACACCTTCCGTTTCATTTACTGCAGTTTCGATTGTTTTTGTAAAACGAAGCATCGAATGATACGCTTGACAATGTACTCGATCACATAAATCAAATCCTTCTTTGTTATGTTTGGTTTTATATTTGAGCGCATAGGTGCGACTCATTAATGCTTGTACTTTGTAATACTCTAATTCTTTTCCACCACCACCTTCAGATTCAACAACACCACATAAATAGTTGTTCATATCAACAACATTCACAATGGTCAATCCTTTTTCACCGGGGGTGATTTCAAAATCGTTTTTATATTTTCTTTCTTTAACTTGTGGACTTGTAGGTGTTAAGGTAATACTTGAGTTTGATTGAATTTCAATGAGATTTATTTTATTGAATTTTCCTTTAGAAATAACACCTATAAAAAGTTCTATCTTCTTATCGGGAGTTTGGACTAGATCTACATATTCGTTTTGTAAAATAGCACCAAAATCAGTGGTGTCACCAAAAATCGAATAACTAAATCCGTTGTTTGAAAATGTTATGCGTTTGATATCATAGTCTCGGTAAACACCAATACGAATTTGTTGCGAAAGGAGAAAATTACCAATCAAACAAAAGAGGAGTGTCCAAAACCAACGTTTCATCATGTAAAGTTACAAATTCCTTAGAGATTTTTTAAGAACAAATGACTTCTGCAACCTTTTCACTTGCGCTTCCATTTCCAAGCATTTCAATTAGTTTATCGTAATTCTCTAATTGTTCAGCACGTTTAGCGCCACCGATACGCAATTTGTCTAATTCTTCTCTAATGAGTGATGGATTACATTCATGTTGGATTAATTCACGTACCACTTCTTTATCAAAGATGAGGTTCACGAGTGAAATAAATTTGATTTTTATTAATCGTTTTGCAATTGCATATGATATTGGAGATGCAATGTAACAAACTACTTGAGGAACTCTGAATAATGCTGTTTCCAATGTTGCCGTACCCGAGGTAACTAATGCAGCTTCTGCGTTTTCTAGTATGTCATACGTTTGCCCGAATAAAATCGTAGCATCTTTGTTTTCTATAAAAGGTTTATAGAATTCCAATTCTAACGATGGAGCTCCTGCAATGATAAACTGATATTCATCTAAATTTTTAGTTGAATTAAGCATGACAGGCAGTTTTGTGCTTACCTCTTGCCTTCTACTTCCAGGTAAAAGAGCGATGATTGGTTTTTCTGAAAGATTATTTTTAAACTTAAAACTTAGTTTTTTGTTTTGCTCTTTTTTATGATTTTGAATCGCATCAATCAATGGGTTGCCAACGTACTCAACAGAATAGTTATATTTTTTGAAAAATTCGGTTTCAAATGGAAAAATGGTAAAAAGTGTATCAACATATTTGACGATTTTATGTACCCTATTTTCTTTCCAAGCCCAAACTTTTGGAGAAATGTAATAGTAGACTTTAATATTTTGAGATTTTGCCCATTTTGCTATACGTAAATTGAAACCAGGGTAGTCAATTAAAACAATTGCATCTGGTTTAAATTCACTGATATGTTGCTTACAAATTTTAAAATTCTCGAAGATTTTACCTAAGTTTTTAATTACTTCGATAAATCCCATAAATGCTAATTCTTTGTAATGTTTTAATGGTTTGATATTTGATTCTTTTTCCATTAAATCACCTCCCCAAAAAGCAAGTTCTATGGCAGGATTTTTTTGTTTTAATGCTTTGATAAGATTCGATCCATGTAAATCTCCAGATGCTTCTCCTGCAATTAAAAACAATTTCATTGTTAAAAGAAATTATTGTAAATGATATAAGGTACATATAATGCTGAACCTAAAATCACCCCTGTGGTGAAATTGTATTTTCTTTTATTCATCGACCAATAAAACCAAATCAAGTTAGGTACAACAGCTAAAGAAATCATTTTTCCATGATACTGTTTGTTGTATAAAAACTTATTCCAATAATACTTGAATTCTAGAATATTCGAATGATCTATCCAAGTAAAAATATACATGACAATTGGAGTGAATAGTAGTACAGAAAAAATACCAACAAGTAATCCTAAAGTATGTTGTCTATTCCAATATCTTAAATTCATAATGTGTTAAAATTGAAGTATGTAATTTGTTTTTTTCTCTTCGCCGATAGTAGTTTCAGGCCCATGTCCAGAATAAATAATTGTCTCTTCAGGTAGAGTAAAGAAACGGTTGTGTATCGTTTGTTTCAATGTTTCTAAATCTCCACCTGGTAGATCAACTCTTCCAAAACTTCCTTTAAATAGAATATCTCCGCTAATCGCAAAATTATTTTCTTCCGAGTAAAAGGCAACATGTCCAGGGGCATGACCAGGTCCAAAAATAACTTTGAAAGTCAAATTATCAAAAGAAATGAATTCATTATCATTTAAAAATTTAGTTGGTTGTGGCGAAGGTGTAAACCCTTGTATTCCGTATACTTGTGCGGATCTTTCTCCACGTTCTAATACGGGTAAGTCTAGTTCGTGGATATAATAATCTACTTTGTATTTATCCAACACAAAAGCATTTCCGAATATATGATCAATATGACAATGAGTACTTAATAAAGCTTTTACTTGAAGTTGGTTTTGCTCGATAAATTGAACTAATTCTTTTTGTTCATAGGAATTAGAACATCCCGGGTCAATTATCACTGCTGTTTTTTCATCGTTGTAAGCGATGTAGGTGTTTTCTTGAAATGGACCAAAAGCAAAAGATTGTACGTGAATTTTCATTGTTTTTACATTGAATTTTCAAAAATAAACAATTAACTGCTACA
>JBILUY010000125.1:0-7564 GCA_044370735.1 Crocinitomicaceae bacterium
GCAGGAGGAATTCTAGCTGCAATGTTTATTATAGATACACAAAGCGACTCATTCACTGCTACCCTATCTTGGTTATACATTAGTGTAATTGGTTTCATCCTGATTTTTGTAATGAATTTCCTCGGTAAAAAATTGAAAAATGAATCACAAGGAGCCATTCTATCCATTTTGATTACCATCATTGCTCCTCTATTATTGGCTGTACAAGGTTGGGACGACCATGATAGAAGCAACAAAACATCAGCAAAAGATTTAGCAGAAAACTACTTAAATTCTTGTGGTCCAAATGCTATTTTATTTACAAACGGAGATAATGACACATTCCCTTTATGGTATCTTCAAGAAGTTGAAGGGAAGAAAACAGATGTAAGAGTTTGTAATTTATCCTTAATGCAAACAGATTGGTACACTGAACAAATGATGATGAAAGCATATGAATCTGAACCTCTTCCTATTAAATTTAGAGAAGATCAGATTTTGATGTATGCAGGAAATACGGATCAAGTATATTTCTTATCTATGTTTGATTTATTGAATGCTGGTACACCAAAAGAAACCCTTGAGAAATTATACAAAGAGAAAATCAAGTATAACAAAGTTGCTTTTAAATCTGCATTTGAACAATTTCAAAGTAATTGTAACATCCTTGGAAATTCTATAAAGGCTAAAAACCCAAATATTCAAGGTCGAGTTGATGAAATAAAGAAAACGCTTACAACACCAGTTTCTAATCCTACTTACAAAGAAGTAGATCAGTACATGAGTGCTGCCCTTGAAGTTTTAATTGCCTACTCTAATGGAATGGTTGAACTTCCACAAGGACAAGCAGAGCAATTCCAACAATTCTTGAAAGAATGGGAAACAAGTTGGGATTTCTTACCTATTGACAAAGCAATGGAATTTGTAAGAGATGATAATAATCAAATTACAAATAACAATAACAAATTACGTGTATTCCCATGTAAAGGATTTATTGTTCCTGTTGATAAAAAGAATGTTATTGCTTCAGGAATAGTTTCTAAAGAAAAAGCAAATGATATACCTTCAGAAATAAGATTTGTTATCAATAAACAAGCTATCACTAGAGAACAAGTGATGATGTTAGATATTATTGCTAATAATGATTGGAAAAGACCAATCTATTTTTCATCTCCAGGAGGATCAGATGTTTCTATAGCATTATATACAAGTGGGTATGTTCAACAAAATGGAGTTGCTTATGAATTTACTCCTATTCAAGAACGCAATCCTATCGCTAAAGAAAAAATGTTGGCTAATCTAACTAAAAATTATAGCTTCGGTAAAATGAACCAAAAAGGAGTATTGAACGATTATTACACACGTCGTCACACTTCTCAATATAGAGATGAGTTTTTCCGTTTAGCAGACGCATATTTGACTGAAGCAGACGAATTGAAAGCAAACAAATCTATTTATCCGGATCAAATATCTATGTTGAAACAAATGGGTAAAAAGAAATCTGCAGATTCACTTCAAAAAATCTACACCAATGCTGATAAAACAATTAAAGAAAATAAAGCATTTGCGATTAAGTTAATTAAACGTTCATTAGAAGTAATGCCTATTGACAGAGTTATTGACTATGGAGAACCTAACCCTGGAAGAGAAAACTACGATTTAGGAAATGGACTTTCTTACCCTGGATACATTGATGGAACTTTACAAGATTATGTAGGAATTCTATTCAGAGCCGGTGACAAAAAGGCTGGTGAAAAATTAGCTGCAACATTAAGTAGTGAAATTGAAACCATTTTGAGATATTTTGAAAATAGCAAACCTAAATTTGCAATTCAAAACAAATCAGATTTGATCTCTGCTCTACATAATTACATGCTCATTGCTACATTTGTTGGTGACCCTGAAATAGGAAACCCATCAGGTAAAACAGCTAATAAGATGAAAAATTATATTCAGAAATATTACAATTCTGTACTACCTAGCATCATAGCTGAATTAAAAACTGATGGTTATGAAAGTAAAGAGGTGACAGATTTCAAAAATCATACTGATGCTGTGGCAATGAAATTTAATTTCATAGCAAAACCAAAAATGCAAGCTCCAGCTGGAGGAGGTGCTGGTGGTGGTGCGTTAACTCCAGAACAAATTCAACAATTAATGCAAAGTCAACAACAATAAAAGTTGTTTTGTGATACGCTTTTTTAAAACCCCATATCTTATTAAAAAATTATTTTTTAACCGGATATGGGGTTTTTCCATTCAAAAAAAATCTGTTTACTTAACATTCGATGATGGTCCACACCCAGACATCACTCCTTGGATATTAGATATATTAAAAAAAGAACAAATCAAAGCTACCTTTTTTTGTGTTGGTGATAATGTGAGAAAATACCCTGAAATTTATCAACGAATTCTTAAAGAAGGTCATAAAACCGGGAATCATACGATGTATCATTCGAACGCATCGAATTGTTCAAAAGAAGAGTACACTACATCCATTCAAGAAGCAGAAAAATATATTGATACTAACCTATTTCGCCCTCCTTATGGTCGATTACCCATGACTTGGGAAAAAGAAATAATCGATAAATATAAAATTATCATGTGGACGTGGCTATCTTATGACTTTGATATAAAAACCTCCATCGAAACCATATTAAAAAGAACAAATGAAATCAAAAATGGGGATATAATTGTTTTACATGACAATCCAAAAATTGCTAAAAAACAAAAAGAACTTCTCCCCTTAATACTTCATAAATTAAAGGAAAAAAAACTTACTTTTGATTTAATTGAATAAGATGAAAAAGGAAAAATTGAAAGAGTTTAACAAACAAATCATTCAATCATTAGAGTTATTTTTTGATGGTCATGAGTTTGTAATTAAAAACAAACTGTATAAACATTTACTCTTCTCTGGTATTTTTTTTATTGTTTTGTTCTCTGTTGGTTTAACCTATTTAATTCAATTAATTAATTGGTCACAGCAAGAATACGCTGATGATATAGAACATTTTCTAAATACTTATATTAATCTTGGTAAAGAATATATAAACTACATTACACAAGGTGCTTTCTGGATTATAAAACATGCATTAAAATCAAACAAAGATTCGATCTTTCTTTCCATTTTTTTAATTATTGGCACGCCATATTTGTCTTTTTTAAGTGGTAAAATTCAAAAATTAGTTACCCATAAAGAATCAAATTTTAGCTGGAAAAAATTCTACTTTGAGATTATCCGAGGGTTGAATATCTCAATAAGAAACACAGTAAAACAATCACTTTGGTTTTTTTTAATTTTGGGTATTTCGTTTATTCCTTATTTAGAATATATAACTCCTCTTTTTGGGTTCATCATACAAGCTTACTATAATGGTATTTTGATTACTGACTATACATTAGAACAAAAAGGATATACAATCAAAGAAAGCTTTGAATTTTACAAGACCAACAAATTTGCGATGTTTTCTACAGGATTAGGATTTATGTTTATTTTATTAGTCCCTGTTGTTGGTTGGTTTTTAGCACCTACCTATGCGTTGGTTTCTGCTTCATTGTATTTTGAAAAATACAGTGCATCCAAAACTACATAGAGAATTCACACAATCTTTTTGCCTCTGTCAATATCTCATCTATTCTCGTTTCTTGAACCCCAATTTTTGATAGAATTTTTCGATTAAAACACAACTCTTTCGCTAAAATTATGTTTTCATCTAACAATGCTTTCTTTTCTTCTTGTAATAAAGAAGACAAACAAGTTACGGGATATAACCCCGTTTGATCTATTAAATCTTTTAAAGCAAACTTTGCTGGGTAATCCCAGCTTATCAAATGTATATTTTTACAAATACCATAAGCTTTAGCATCATCGGTGAAACGAGAATTTGTAACAATCCATCCTTTAAAAGTTTTGTAATGCCCTAATTCACTAGAATTTTGTAATAAATCTTCGAATCGAGAATTGATATATAAAGGAACTTTTACATCAACAGATAAGCCACCTTGATTTTTATATTTACACTCCATCAACATCAATTCACCGTCTTTTTTACACTTTACGTCTACTTCATGCGTAATACACTTTCCTTGCAAGATTAATCCGGTTTCTGTATGATATCCTTGTGCATGAAATAATGCTGCTATAAATTTCTCAAAAGGATATCCTGATGGTCCTAATTCCATCATTCCATTTTTCAAGTTATAGCGAGATGCATTATGGGAATTTTGTTTTTTAAGCAATCTAAATGCTAATGAATAAATTTTATTAGTTGAAATTCCATTCACTATTTCACTTTGTAATTGAGTAATTATGCTATTCGCTTCTTCATAGGTAGCATTTGCACGCATTAAGGAATTTCTCAATTTACTCTCAGAAAACGTTTCCATTTTCCCAGAAGCCTTTTGTACATGTATATGTTTGTGACTCATTGCAAGTTGATTTCATCCATTAATTCAGGTACAATTACTTCTGCTCCAAATTCATCTTGTAATTTTACACGAAAAACATTTTGAGCTGTAGGTTCTCCATGTACCAAAATAATTTTTTGTGGAATTTCATTCATTGATTTTACCCAATCTATCATTTGTTGTTGATCTGCATGAGCGGAAAGTGATTCAATCGACTGTATTTCTGCGCCAATTTGAACATATTTACCCCTAATTTTCAACTCTTTTGCACCTTCTTTCAAACTTCTTCCTCTTGTACCTTCTCCTTGATAACCAACTAGCAAAATTGTATTCAAAGGATCCCAACCTAATTGAGAAATATAATTTAAGACCCTTCCACCAGTAATCATACCACTTGCTGCAATTACAATCTTACGTTTTTCATCGTTGATTACACGTTGAGTTTCATGTGCATCTTTTACAAACGTGACATGTCTATCTAAATTGTAAATCTTCTTGTTCGATATTTTATGCCAACCCGAATAACGTTGAAAAATTTCTGTCGCACTAGTACCCATTGGGCTATCCAAATAAACTGGAATTGGAGGAATGCGTTTTTGGTCTTTTAATTCATTTATCAAGTATAACATTTCTTGTACTCTACCAACAGCAAAACTTGGTATAATAGTAGATCCTCCTCGCTCCCAAGTATCAAAAATAACCTTTTCTAAAAGAGATAAAACGTCTTCTTTCGGATGAATTCGGTCTCCATACGTACTTTCTAAAACTAAAAATTCTCCACCTTCAAGAATTTCCGGAGCATGTAACAAATCATCGTTGGATCTTCCTAAGTCACCAGAAAAAATGATTTTTCTACCTTCAATATGAAATTCCAAACTACAAGAACCTAATATGTGTCCATTTTTCACAAATTCAAAAGTGACGTCCTCACTAATTCGAATTCGCTCACGATCTTGATGTGTTTCTATTAATTCGAGTACTTTATTCACATCACTTTCAGTATATAATGGTAAAGCTGGTGTATGCTTCGAAAAACCTTCCAAATTAGCCAATTTAGCCTCTTCTTCTTGTATTTTTGCACTATCAAGTAAAATTAACTCAACCAACTCTTTGGTTGGAGATGTCATCAAAATCCTCCCTTTATATCCATTTTTAACCAAAACAGGTAAATATCCACAATGATCCAAATGAGCGTGAGTGATTACGACAGCATCAATACTTTTCACATTTAATGGAAAGGGCTCTCTATTTTTCTCACGTAATTTTTTAAGCCCTTGATACAAACCACAATCAATCAACACATTGGTCTTTGAAGTCTTTAATAAATGTTTTGAGCCTGTAACTGTACCAGCCGCTCCTAATGGTTGAATTGAAATTGAATTGATCTGCATGATTCTTACTTTATTCTAACAATACTCTGTCTTTCCCATCAAAAAAAGGAGATTGAACGGATAGAACCTTCAATGGAATTACTGATGTAACATCTACTTTGTGAGGCGTGTTTTTAGGAATAAAAATGTAATCACCTTTTTTTATTTGGATAAGCTGGTCTCCTAAAAGCATTACCCCCTCCCCTTCAAGGACATAGATTGTTTCTGAATGTTCTTTGTGCAAGTGTTTTTTTACTGCTTTTTTAATAGTGATGATAAATGAAGAAGTCAATGAATCACCTGCAATCTTATTTACAAAAACTAGTTCTTCAGTATTGGATTTTAATGTGTCTAAATGAATGTGATTTTGACCAAAAACAAATGAACCACATAGCAAAAATCCTAAAACAACTAAAAATCTCATTTATTTTCTTTTATAAATTGGAACTGTTGAACATGGTTCTCCATACATGATGGATTTGGCAACAGGTTGTAATTTTTGTATCAATTGAGACATTGCAAATTCAGGTTCAACGATATCAGCACATCCTTTGATAATTATTCTGCCATCCGTAAATTCTGATAAATCCAAGGATTGAATTTTATCAGAAACTAATTGTTTTTCAAGATCTGACTGGCTACCAACAATGACCAAATCGGCAATATCTACCAATTTCGAACTCACTAACATAAAAGCCCAAGTCGGAACAATAGCATCTGCGGAACAATAAATATGAACATATTTACCTTCAAACCGACTCCATTCGTTTGAATCAATATATTCTCGAAACATTTTTTCTTTTAGAATTAAACCTTCCCACAACTGTTCAGCAATATCAATCCCAACCATTTTTGATCTTTCTGGTTTGAAAGTTGCCAAATCCATCGAAATTAATCCACTCTCTTTAACCTTATTTCTAATCTCTTCCATGTTAATATTTTAAAGCAATTCCTAATGAAACTAAAGGACCACCAAGACCAACCTCACCAACTACACCAACATATTGTGAAAAATAATACCTTCCACCTATACATACTCTTGCAGAAATAGGCAAAGGAATTAATTGAATAGTTGATTTAAAATCTTCTGTGTTATCAATGTCATTTTTTGTTGAACTAAAAGTTCTTGTATTATATCCAGCTCCAATACCGAAATACGAATCGAAGCGAGGATTATCATGCTCAAAATGATAATTTATACGAAACTGAATTCGCATCCTTTTCATGATAGAATGAATATCGTCTGTTTTGAATATCATTTGATCCCCAAGCCAAGTTGTGTCTATCGTTTGGTATTTAAAATCAACATAGTTATACATAAAATCAAAACCAAATCCAATATTGTCGTCTATTAAGTACTCCCCACGAAAACCTGAAGGTGCCATCCCTCTTAAACTTACTGTTTGGTAGTTTGATGAATTTGAAGTCACCAATAATTTACCAAAATTTGGAAACCCACCATAAAAATCAAGCATTAAATTACCTGGGTATAATGCTTGTGATTTTACGAAGAATGAACTTAATAAAAACAATAAAAAAACAACTCTTTTCATAAATTAGAAATCTAAATGTTGAATTTACTAAATTCATCGACACAAAAACAAAAAAGGCTGACCAAAATTGGCCAGCCTTAACTCAAAATTATCAACAATGATTATGCTTCTTGTAATTTAATCAAGTTCAATGCAGAACCAGCTTTAAACCACTCGATTTGAGATTCATTGTAAGTATGATTTACTTTGATAGTTTCAGTAGAACCATCTGTATGAGTAATTTCAATAGTTAATGGTTTGTTAGGAGCAAAA
>JBILUY010000126.1:0-7563 GCA_044370735.1 Crocinitomicaceae bacterium
AACATTAAGCATTTAAAATTAATCATTAATTATCGTGGGCCCCAGTCTACATTTCCTAAAGGACAATTAAGATTACAAAATCGCTTCGCTTCAAAAAAATTAAAGCATTGTTTCATTCAAAATTCATAATTAATCATTTATAATTCGTAAGTGGTTCCCGTATTTCAGAGCGTTTCTCTCAATATAAAACTAATGCGACATGTTAGATCCCAGAGTCGCGCGCTCTTAAAAATCGAAGCGAAATTTACAATTTTATACAGAACTAGCAGTAAATGTAGCGGAATTGCGTTCCTCTTCGCAATGTAATGAAGAAGCAAGGAAAAAGCATGAAGCTAAACATTTATTAGCGGTTTTATGTGTAGAGCAACGGAACATAAAAAGTTCCTTATAAAATTGAAAAGCTGTTTTTGGATACTTTTTTCAGCTTAAAAAAGTATCGATAAAAATCCTCAAGGTAGGAAGTTTAAAATCCTTTCTTTTGTAAGAAAACCTCGATTTCTTTTGCCATTTGTTGATGTTCAGAAACATTTGGATGTTGTAAGCGACCTTGGTGATAGCGTTTTTTGAAGAAATAGGAATGAATGGTGTTACCGTATGTTTTTTGTAAGGTTTTGACTGCAATGGTAATACATTCATCTAAATGTTTTTTGAGTTTGGGTTTAGCCATTGGGCTATCAAGACAAACAATGTGCGCTTTGGGATTGTGTTTCTTGATACGTTTTACAAATCCAACATAATCAAAACAATACGTTTCTTGTTTTTGTAACCCATCGTTTTGTCCTAAACAAATAAACACAATGTCCGGTTGGTGTTTATACCAAGGATATTTTACTTCTTGTCCACCTAAATCGGCAAAATCATAGACCTCGGGAATGGTTTCATCATTACCGCAACAACTACGCGTCAAGCCAAATCCAGAAACGGAACTTAACATCCAATCAGCATGTATAGCGCGTGCCAGTGTTGGTCCATAACTTTGATAAGCATCGTGTTGTTCGTACCAATCCCCACGAATATCATTCGGATTTTTACAATCAGCTCCATTGCCACAGGTCATAGAATCACCGATAAACTCAACTAATTTTTTCTTGGTTTGCTTCGTTTTCAATAGCCTTTCACAATAGATATTCCCGAAGGAAATGCTACCTATCCCCGCTTCTGTACATTTGGTAATAATTACATGGTGTTTTTGGTTCTTTCCCTTTCTTAAAATCGGTATGCGGTTTTCATCTTCTTCCAATTTAAATCGTTTCACGGGTTGATTGTCTATCGCTACTTCTATGTAATTGTGAGAATTAAATGCTGGATCGTCCATGATATCTATGCTACACTCATTCCCTTCAAACCAAAATTCTATATACGCTCCAGGGGCCCAAACAGTAGGTTTTTCTTTGAAATCAAATCGACCAACAAAACGAACACTTTCTTTTTTCGGAGAGTACCCTTTTTCTTGTGATTTTTGAGAACATCCTAAGAATATCAGGCAAAAGGCAAGAGGCAAAAGGCAAAAGATTCGGTACAGGTAGCTAATTACCATAAGACAAAACTGATTTTTTCTTATTCAAAGCTAGAAATAAATCTACTTTTTGAGTAAATTAAATAAGAAATAATAAAAAAAAGCATGTATAAATCTTTTAAATCAAAAATGGGTGACTTTTATATCAATGTTTCAGAATAAGG
The DNA here is from genome assembly GCA_044370735.1 of Crocinitomicaceae bacterium. Classification (GTDB taxonomy): domain Bacteria; phylum Bacteroidota; class Bacteroidia; order Flavobacteriales_D; family Crocinitomicaceae; genus CANHVK01. Next base: position 1,681 of record JBILUY010000126.1, read on the forward strand.
GTTAAAACGTGGTTATTTGAAGGGCAAGTTGAAAACACGAATTATTCCGCAAGAAGTTTGGAGCTAGTTTTGAAAAAAAGTCTTAAACTTGCATATATCAATAAACCAGTATCATTACATTGGATGAGACATAGTTATGCTACCCATTTATTGGAAAGTGGAACAGATTTACGTTACATACAAGAACTTCTTGGGCATAATAGCAGTAGAACAACAGAGATTTACACTCATGTAAGTCAACATTCAATACAATTAATTAAAAGTCCTTTCGATGATTTGTAAAAATAATGCGAAACTACTATCTCGTTTAGCCACTCTATTTTGTTGGATTGGCGAAACAAAAAAGGATAATGTTTCGCATATAAATAAGTAAGCAGCTATATTATGAGACTTCGCATTTACATATTGACTTTATCAGTATTGACTATTTTCGGTTGCGGACAAAATAGCAAATACCCATACAAAATTTCAGACTTCAGACCTGAACTAAAAAAACAAATTCAAAAAATTATTTCAGAAGGACAACTATCTTACAACCCTGACACGCTTACTTTGAATTTTTTGAATGACAGTTGCACCAAAGACGAACTTTTAAAGTTGATGGATTTTGAAAATCCTTTGGTAAGAGTTATAGCTTACAGAACAATTGTCAATCGTAACGAACCTGACTACTTTCCAATTCTATTAAATCATCTTGATGACACTGCCAAAGTAACTTGGTGGTATTATGACGATGCAGCATACGACTTTATGGTTTCTGACCTAATGATTAGAAAAGCTGAAAGTGAAAGAAAATTAACCCGACCTCAAAAAGATAGTTTAGTGGATATCGTTTTAACCAAACACGCTTATCTTGATGTAGCAGGATGGATGATACAGGACATTAAGCCACAGGAAAAATACTATTCAATAATAAAGGAAAAATCCAAAGTTGAAACAGACAGATGCGGAGAACAATTAGGAACTTGTTATGCTTTATCAAAATTCAAGAAAAAAGAGGATTTAGAATTTCTTAGAAAAATATTTAAGAACCTAGAAAATCCTTGTGAAGACTGGATTTTTAGATCGATTGAAGAAAACCCTAATGAGATATATTTTCCTATATTAAATGCATACTTTAACGAAACCGTTAAAAAGAAAACGCAACAAACATATGACGACTTAAAGTTATATTGTCGGGCAGTTGCACAGTATAAAAATCAAAACAGTTTGAACATTTTGGTTGCCCTGACAAAAAAAGAAACTTATCCTGACAGTTGGTATTTGCCAGATAATAAAGAATACGTTTTTAAGGCAATTCATAAATACAAGTCGCCTATTTATGACAGTTTATACAATTCACTCAAACCACAAATGAGCGAGTTTGTAATGAAATATCTTGACATACCAGATTATGACGACAGAACAACTTGGTAGAATAAATACAGCTGCTAACAGCACATTTGCAATAGGCGGGGTTTCGTTCTCCGCAGACAGTTTAGTAGTAGCCGAAAGTTTTGTGCTCCGCATCAACTTTAGTGGTAAAAATCCCGCCCATTGCAAATCTGCAAAACGTTAGGGTACATTTAGAAGAACTCGCTACGACATAAAATAAGTATTCTATTGACTAAGATATTAAAACTAAAAAACATGAAATTTGGAATCTCTATTTTTATTACAATTATACTTTTTTATAGTTGTAGTGAAGAAAACAATAACAATGAAACAAAACAAGTTACTATAAATGATGAGAATTCAATTCTTGCTGACACCAGTTACAATTTTCAGATTGATAAATTAGACTCAAATTTTATAAAAAAGAACTTTAAATACAGAGGTAAATTCAAAGATGCATTTAAGTTTACAGATAAACAAGGTTCTCATATTGTTTTCACTTGTGAAAATTTTTATTATTCTGACTATATCTACGACACTGTAAAAATAGAAATTGACGGTAAAGAAGAAATTATAAATCAAGAAACCTATAAGCAAAATGCAGAAGTCTTTTGTTTTCATTATCTACTAAACCATAATCAGTTTGAATTAGAATGGAAATTGTATGATAAATCGTTAAAATGTCCAATGGATGCACTTGCTTTCTTTACTAATAAAAGTTTAGAAGTAACTGACTTAAATAAAAATGGAATTTCCGAAATATGGACAATGTATAGTGTTGCATGTAAAGGAGATATTAGTCCAAATGAATTAATTTTAATAATGTACGAAGGAGATAAAAAATATAAAATTAAAGGAACTTCATTAATTGATTATATAAAAAATGAAAAATATGGAGGTGAAGTTGAATACTCGGACAAATTCAATAATGAAAAAGAACTACTAAACTACGCGTTAAAAAAATGGAGGAAAAATATTAAAGGATAAAAAAACGTCCCATAACAGCGCCTTAGCAATAGGCTTTTACACTCACTTCGATTAAAATATTTACTACTTTTGAAAATAAATCTCGCTTCGTGTTTTGGGTGTTTTGCCTCGGTATCGCCCTAAGTTGAAGGTGCGGAACGGTAGCATACATTTATGAATACAATAAGAATAAGAACGTTAACACCTTGGAAGTATTATTTGATTTTATTCGGATCTACTCCTTTGTGGGTTATTACACCAATTATTGTTATACATGCAAATGGATTTCACAAATACATTATATACGGTATGGGATTAATTCTTTTTGCATTATGTATTTTTTTAACACACATATTATCTAGAAAATGGACCGTCTTCACTTATTATGAAGGACAAATTGATTTTGATAATTATAAGAAAATGAACTTAATAGATTATACGATAAATAATTCTGGCTATGGATTGACACAATTTAGACTAATACTAAATTCAGAAAAAACTATCAAAATATTAGTTCCAAAATACGGAAAGAATCCTGAAAAACTTGAGGAATTCCTAAAGGAATATAAGGTGTAATTAATATTAAGGTATTAATGTTTTGAATAAAAAAAGTATGCTAACAGCGTCTTAGAATAAGCCTTTTACACTCACTTCGAATAAAATATTTACTACATTTGAACTTAATCTCGCTTCGGGTTTTGGGTGTTTTGCCTCGGTATCACCCTAAGTTGAAGATGCGGAACGGTAGCAGTAACTAAAATAACAACAATGAACGTAGATAACATTATTACTTCTAAAGAATTATCATATGTTATCGAAAATGACTCAACTGAAAATATTTTCAGAATTTCAGTCGAAAATTTATTATTAGCAATAAATGACTGGCCTCTTGATTTAACTGAACCAACTCAACTAATTTATGAATTAAAAAAAGAGATAAATATAGATCTAACATTTGACAATTTAGACAAATATTTAAAATCTCTTAAACCAGAAAAAGACGCTTGGAAAATGGAAGCAATAAGCTCGTTAATTGAACTATTCGAACTTGATGGGAACACTAAAATCAAAAAAACAACTGATTTAGAACAAATAATAAATCGATTGACGGAATATTGTAGAACCAAAATTTACCACTAACCTCAACTTAACACAAGGCTCTTATTTCTCACATCGAAGAAAACATTCACTACATTTGAAATAAACATTATAACGGAATTAGGGGGAACTTAATTAACCCTACATCCTATTTAAAAATTAAACTAATGACTAACAACAAAAGACTTAAAATTGGAGAAGGATTGATAAGTGGATATTTATCCATTTTTTTAGCATTGATTTGTCTGGGGGCTACAATTTGTGCTTTTTTTCCAGAATTTTTAACCACAAAAGATTTTAGAAAACTTTACGAACCAGCGTTAATCAAATATATCTTTTTAGGGGTATTGGGATTATCATTTTTATTTGCTCTAACTAGCTTTTTATTAAGTAAGAAAACAACGTTAGGTTTTATATCAATTTTAATTTTAGGAGCATCCATTTTCCTTGCATCAGCTTTGCCTAATGATTTTCATATTGAACAAAAAGGATTTACACTTGGACTGGATTGGTTACTTATAGACATTCTTTTATCTGCAGTCATTTTTATCCCTATCGAATTATTTTTGCCCAAAAGAACAGAACAAACGAAATTTCATCCAGAATGGAGAACTGATTTGGTTTATTTTGTAATCGGACATTTATTAATTCAGGTAACGGGTGTTTTGGTGCAACTTCCCGCAGTGACTTTGTTTTCAGGATTAGGTTTGTCAGATTTTCAACACTTTATAAAGGAAATCTGGTTTATCCCACAATTATGTTTGGCTTTATTAGTAGCAGATCTTTTCCAATGGACTGCACACTACTTCTTTCATAAAATTCCTTTTTTATGGAGATTTCACTCTGTACATCATTCAACAAAAGACATCGATTGGCTTGCTGGTTCAAGAACCCACTTTTTTGATTTGATTGTTGTTCGATCTCTTACCTTTATTCCTTTATATATTTGCGGTTTTAGCATTTCTGTTTTTACCGTCTATTTAGTAATCACTGCGCTCCAAGCCACTTTTGCCCATGCGAATACTCGTTTAAATTTTGGTGTGTTTAGATACCTTTTCGTAACACCGCAATATCATCATTGGCATCATTCTGATGATCCAAAAGCGTATGATAAAAATTTCGCTATCCATTTTCCTTTTATTGACATGATATTTGGAACCTATTACCCAATGAAAAAAAATGAATGGCCAGATGGAACTGGTTTAGGTGATGTGCAATTCCCAAAAGGTTTTTTAAAACAATTTACGTTTCCATTTTTTAAAAATCCTGCTGAAAACAATAACATTACAGACCCAAGTGAGAGGTAATTTTATATTTAAACATACTTGAAACGAATGGAATCGATAAATAATGGTAGAGCAATCATAATAGATAGCGAAAATGAACTTCAAATTAGAATACCGACGAAAAAAAATTGGTTTATTATCCTTTTTATTGGTGCTTGGCTAGGTGGCTGGTTTTTGGGTGAATGCACTGTTATTTCCATACTAACAGGAATATCTGGAATCAATGCAGGTCCTGCAAATTTTTTCTTGTTTTTTTGGTTATGTGGATGGAGTGTAGGTGGATTTTTTGCAATCAAAACATTTATTTGGTTAATCAAAGGCGTGGAGATAATTATTGTAGATAAAGAAAAAATTACATTGAACAAAAAAGGATTATTATTCAATAAACCAAAAATTTACGACAGGAATGAAATTAAAAATCTGCGTGTGAGTAGCAATGAAAATGACAATAGCTCTAACTTTTGGAATACTAATCGTAAAAACAATTTATTAGCAACTAACGAAGGAATAATTCGTTTTGATTATGGATTAAAGACCATAAAGTTCGCAAATGGTATCGATGAAATCGAAGGTCAGTTTCTTCTAAATAAAATTAACGATATGATTCAATGAAGTATGTTTTAATTTTTCTACTCTATAGTCAATTTATCTTTTCTCAAACAGAATGTATAGGTCTAAATGGAAAATCCTTCAAAAGAGACACCATAAATAAATTATGTTGGGAAGGTGAATTTCTTTGTGACACCTTGATAAATGGAACTCTATCAATCTTAAATAAAAACGATTCTATCCTATCGATTTTGGTTTTTAAAAATAAGAAATACATTTATGAAATCGATCTTAAAACCAGAGAACAAATCATTCAAAATAAAAACAATGAACTTACCGAGGATGGTTATTTTATTAATAATTCACTTTATACTGGGAAAAAATATATTTATGATAAAGATGGATTATTAGTAAGGGTATTCTTTTTTAAAGAAGGAACTTTATCAAGCGAAGGAAAATTAGAATAATTAAATCCAAAACATTTATAAAACAAAAAAGCCTCACATTTCTGTGAAGCTTTTGTTGGCCTACTAGGGCTCGAACCTAGACTCTTCTGAACCAAAATCAGACGTGTTGCCAGTTACACCATAGGCCATTTTCTGAATGCAAA
>JBILUY010000015.1:0-24233 GCA_044370735.1 Crocinitomicaceae bacterium
CAATTAATCAAATTAGCAACACTAGATCAATTGTACACCAAAAAATTAAATAAATACCGTTTCAGGATTATTCCACAAATAATTGCTTATCGTAATTGGAAAAAAGAAATAGGTAAACTTGTTGAAATTGAATTGCTACCAATGATTGAGAAATATGGATTTCCAGGAGAAAAATTAGTGGGGATAAATTCAAATATTTCGTTTGAGGATACGATTTCTAACAACTATCTAATCTCTCAAACTAAAAAAGGCTTGGGTGGTCCAGAATCTGTAAATGCTCATTTAATTCTAATTCATTACATATCCGGTCGTCAAAATAAATTAGATTTTAAATTATTAGAAAATTTAAAAAATGGAAATATTAATGCAATTCAATTTGCTTCAATTCAAGATTTTAGTATGAAATATAATTCAGAAGTTCAAATGGATTATTTTAATCAATGGCATCGAAACCCAGATGTAACTGCAATTAATCAAGTTAATTTAAATAGAACCTCAATTGGATTAGAAGATTTTGAGACATTGAGGAGAAAAGAAAAACGTAATTGGGCTATTCAAAAAGAAATAAATAATAACAATTTTAATCATATTAAAATATGGACTGTATGGGGAGGTTATTGATTCATAGAATCATTCAATTCGTAGTTAAAATCAAAGTTATGACTTTCGTTGTGATAATCATATATTAAATATAAAACAAAAAAGGTGGCCCGAAAGCCACCTCATTCATAACCCTTAAGTTATAACTTATAATTCTTAAAGTGTTCCTCTCAAAGCTTGTTCTCTTTCGATAGATTCAAACAATGCTTTAAAGTTTCCAGCACCAAATCCTTTTGCACCCATACGTTGGATGATTTCGAAGAATAAAGTAGGTCTGTCTTCTACAGGTTTAGTAAAGATTTGTAATAAATATCCTTCTTCATCCGCGTCCACAAGGATAGATAATTTTTGTAATTCTTTGATATCTTCCTTCATGATGTTCATGTGCTCACCTAATCTTGCAGGAATTTCATCGTAATATGCTTGTGGTGGTGGAGGTAAAAACTCAATACCTCTTGCTTTTAATTGGCTTACAGTTGAGATAATATCGTCTGTAGCAACTGCAATATGTTGTACACCTGGACCTTCATAGAAGTCTAAGTATTCTTCAATTTGAGAACGTTTTTTACCTTCAGCTGGTTCGTTGATAGGAAACTTAATACGTCCGTTACCATTTGACATTACTTTTGACATCAACGCTGAATATTCAGTGTGAATTTGTTTGTCGTCAAACGATAAGAAGTTTACGAATCCCATTACATCTTCGTACCATTTTACCCACGTATTCATTTCACCCCAACCTACGTTTCCTACCATGTGGTCGATGAATTTCAATCCAACTGGAGTAGGGTTGTAGTCTGATTCCCAAGCTTGGAAACCTGGTAAAAAGATACCGTTGTAGTTTTTACGTTCTACAAACATATGAACTGTCTCACCATATGTATAGATACCAGCACGAACTGTTTCACCATGCTCATCTTTCTCTACGATAGGCTCTTGGTAAGATTTAGCACCTCTTTTGATTGTTTCTTCGTATGCACTTCTTGCATCTTCTACCCAAAGAGCAACTACTTTTACACCATCACCGTGTTTTTTCACGTGCTCACCAATTGGAGAGTCGCTAGTCAAAGCAGTAGTTAATACTAATCTAATTTTATCTTGTTTCAATACGTACGAAACTCTGTCTTTCAAACCTGTTTCTAATCCAGCATAAGCATACGATTGGAAACCAAAAGCTGTTTTGTAAAAGTGTGCAGCTTGTTTTGCATTACCTACGTAAAACTCAACATAATCTGTACCTAATAAAGGAAGGAAATCTTGCGCTCCTTCGAAAATTTTCTCTAATCCGTATTCTACGTTTTTAATTTCTTTGCTCATTCGTTTGAGTTTTTGATTTGTTTATTAATCTTCCAACCAGCTTGTTAAATAAGTAGGATCTGCAATTTCAACAGCTGCTTGGGTCAATTTAAGTGGTTTAAATGTATCAACCATTACGGCTAATTCACGTGTTTCTTTTTGACCGATACTTCTTTCCATTGCACCTGGATGAGGTCCGTGAGGAATTCCTCCTGGGTGTAAAGAAATATATCCTTTTTCCACGTGATTACGACTCATAAAATCTCCGTCAACATAGTACAATACTTCATCAGAATCGATGTTACTATGGTTATATGGAGCAGGAATCGCTTGTGGGTGATAATCATATAAACGAGGCACAAAAGAACAAATTACGTAATTGTGTGCTTCGAATGTTTGGTGTACTGGGGGTGGTTGGTGAACACGTCCTGTAATTGGTTCAAAATTATGAATTGAGAACGCATACGGGAAATTATATCCATCCCATCCTACAACGTCAAAAGGGTGCGTAGCATAAACAACTTCATGTAACACATTTTCCTTTTTGATTTTAATTAAGAATTCTCCTTTTTCGTCGTGTGTTTCTAATTCAGTTGGTAATTTTAAGTCACGCTCACAGAATGGAGAATGCTCTAACAACTGACCGAAATTGTTACGGTATCTTTTTGGAGTTACAACCGGACTAAAAGATTCAACGATAAACAAACGGTTATTTTCTGTATTGAAATCAATTTGGTAAATCATTCCACGTGGAATTACCAAATAGTCACCATATTCGAAATCGATGTTTCCTAGTAACGTTCTCAATTTTCCAGATCCTTCGTGAATGAAAATTACTTCATCAGCATCTGCGTTTTTGTAAAAATAAGAACGTAAAGATTTTCTTGGAGAAGCTAATGCAATATTTAAATCATTGTTAAATAATACAATCGTACGGCTATCCAAAAAGTCATCTTTCGGTGCTACTTCAAATCCTTTCAACATTTGAGAAGAAATGTTTTTGTCAATAGCAGCCTTTGGTGTTAAATCGATAGGTGAAGAAACCGATTTAACTTGAGTAGGTCTATGAACATGGTATAACAAAGAAGAAAATCCATGAAATCCTTCAGTACCAAATAATTGCTCATAGTAATATCCTCCCTCAGGTTTTTCAAAGGTCACGTGACGCTTGTCAGGAAACGAACCTAATTTCGCATAAAAAGGCATATTTTCTATGTAGTTTAGTTATACAACACTATTGGTAATATACGTATTACCTAACTAACAAAGTTAGGATTTGATTTGCAATTGTGCAAGTTATTAACTTCTTATAACAAAAAAAGCCTAAGATTATCTCTTAGGCTTATCTAATATATTTGTTTTCAGATTATAAAACCATTTCTGGCACATTGTCTGGAACTACTAAATCACCTTCTGTTTTAGCTACGATTTCTTCAACTGAAACACCTGGTGCTCTTTCAATCAAATGGAATTTACCATCTTTAATTTCAAGTACAGCTAAATCTGTAACTACTTTTTTAACACATCCAACACCTGTCAAAGGCAAAGTACATTCTTTTAAGATTTTTGTCTCTCCTGCTTTGTTTGTATGCATCATTGCAACGATAATGTTTTCAGCAGAAGCAACTAAATCCATAGCACCTCCCATTCCTTTTACCATTTTTCCTGGAATTTTCCAGTTTGCAATGTCTCCATTTTGTGAAACTTCCATTGCGCCCAAAACAGTTAATTGAACGTGTTGACCACGAATCATTGCAAAAGAGGTTGCAGAGTCAAAAAACACGGCTCCTTTTTTCACCGTAATTGTTTGTTTTCCTGCGTTGATTAAGTCAGCATCTTCTTCTCCTTCAAATGGAAAAGGACCCATTCCTAAGATTCCGTTTTCAGATTGAAATTCTACATCAATTCCATCCGGAATGTAATTTGCTACTAATGTTGGGATACCAATTCCCAAGTTTACGTACCATCCGTTTCTCAATTCTTGAGCGATACGTTTTGCTATTCCTACTTTATCTAAAGCCATTTTTTTTAATTTGAAAATTTGAAATTTCCCTCCTTGAGGAGGGGTAGGGGAGGTGACAAAATAATCACCCTCCTCAATCCTCCCTCAAGGGAGGAAGCTCAAATTATTATTATCTAGTTCTAACCGTTCTTTGCTCAATTCTCTTTTCGTAATCTTTTCCTTGGAAAATTCGTTGTACGAAAATACCTGGAGTATGAATGAAATTAGGATCTAATTCTCCTGCTGGTACTAATTCTTCAACTTCAGCAATGGTGATTTTTCCAGCCATCGCCATCATAGGGTTGAAGTTTCTAGCTGTTGCTTTGAATACTAAATTCCCTTCTGTATCCCCTTTCCACGCTTTTACAATAGCATAATCAGCTGTTAATGCAGATTCTAAAATGTGTGGTTTTCCGTTGAAAATACGTACTTCTTTTCCTTCTGCTACTTCAGTTCCAAATCCTGCTGGTGTAAAAAATGCTGGAATTCCCGCACCACCTGCACGACATCTTTCAGCTAATGAACCTTGAGGAATTAAATCTACTTCTAATTCACCAGATAACATTTGACGTTCGAATTCATCGTTCTCACCAACATAAGAACTAATCATTTTTTTAACTTGTCTGTTTTGAAGTAATAACCCCAAACCAAAATCATCTACCCCCGCATTGTTTGAAATACAAGTAAGGTTTTTTGTTCCTTTGCGAACTAATTCAGCAATAGAATTTTCAGGGATACCACATAAACCAAAGCCACCCACCATTAACGTCATTCCGTCTTCGATGCCTTGTAACGCTTCAGTTACGTCTTTTACTACTTTATTCATATTTATTGAAATTGAGTGCTACATTGTTAATTCTTCAGGAATTTCAGCCGGAGGAGCATTTGGATCTGTTTCAGTTCCATCTCCTTCCCCTTCTTCATCCTCACTTCCATCATCGTAATATTGGTCATTACAATTGACCTTTGATTTATCAAATCCTTCAGGTTTTTCAAAGTCTTCTTTTGATACTTTTAGTTTAGGATCTTTATAAACGCTATTCATAAAGTATCCATAAATTGGTAATGCTACACGAGCACCTTGTCCTTCATCAGTTGAACGGAAACGAACACCTCTGTCTTCAGCACCTACCCAAACTCCTGTTGCTAAATCAGGTGTGATTCCCACAAACCATCCATCAGAGTTACTTTGGGTAGTACCTGTTTTACCTGCAGTAGGATAAGGAATGTTTGCCCAAGCTTGTCCACTTCGAATACTTGCTGCAGTTCCCGAGCGACAAACTTCTTTCATCAATTCTAACATTGAATATGCGTACGTTTCGTTGAATACCTCTTTGGTTTCGAATTTGTTGGTATAAATTTCATTTCCATAACGATCTTCAATACGAAGAATCGTTGTAGGCTTGTTGTATAAACCGTGGTTTGCAAACATTGCTTGAGCTGCAACTAGTTGATACAAACTTAAGTCCATTGTACCCAAACACATCGCTGGTTTGATATCACGTTTTTCAAGGTGAATGTCCATTTGCTCTAAAACTCGTGCTACTGTTTTAGGTCCGTTTGCTCCCAGTTTATTGATAATCCAAGCAGCTACGTTATTTTTAGACATAGCAAGTCCTTTTTTCACGGATACAGTTCCTCCTTCACCACCACCACTCGGACACCATGTTTTGAAATACGAACCATCATCGTGGTAAAGTTTAATGCAATGAGGAACGTTAGGTACTTGTGTACACGGTTTGATAACCCCCATCGACATTGCAGTCGCATACACAAAAGGTTTAATCGTTGAACCCACCTGACGTTTACCTTGTTTTACGTGATCGTATGCAAAGTGATCGATATCTGTTCCACCTACCCAAGCTTTTACAAATCCTGTTTCAGGTTCGATAGACATTAATCCTGCTTGTAAGAACGATTTGTAATATTTAATAGAGTCTAACGGAGACATTAAAGTATCCACTTCACCATCCCAAGTAAAAACACGCATTGGAACTTTTTCTTTGAATTTTGAAAAGATTTCATCCTCACTCAATCCAGCATTCGACCAATTGAAAAAACGATCTGATCTACGAATTGCATTGTTCATAATGCTTTTCACCTCTTCTGTTTTAATATCATTTGAGAAAGGATAGTTACGTAAACCTCTATTATTTCTGTTGAATGCAGATTGTAGTTTCGTTTTTAAATGCCTTTTTACTGCTTCTTCAGCATATACTTGCATTCTGTAATCAACAGTTGTATAGATTTTTAATCCATCTTCGTAGATATTATATGGACGACTTTTATCTTCAGGGTCTTCTAGGTTACGTTTGTAGATAACATAATCTCCGTTTGCATCTTTTTCTTCTAATAAGGAAACTACTTCCTTACGGATAGCTTCTCTGAAATAAGTAGCACGTCCTTTTTTGAAGCTTAATTGTTGGAAATCACATACCAAAGGTTTTTTACAAAGTTTTTCGTATTCTTCTCTCGTGATATGTAAACGTAAGCCTTCATTGTCGCCCTCGCTGTTTTTCAACCATTGAAACAATACTTGATTTCTACGCTCTAAAGCCCTTGTACTGTCCTTTGCTCTTGCTTCCTGAATTTCCGCTCTAGTAATTTCACTCGGTTTAACCCCTTTGTCGTCAGCTAAAATGCCACGGTAATTTTTTTGAGTAAAAGTGTATGGATTATACAAAGTCGGATTTTTACACATACCAACAAGCATAGCTGCTTCATCTTTGGTTACGGTATTCGGAGTTTTGTTAAAATAGATTTTACAAGCATTGGTAATCCCAACCGCATTATAAAGGAAATCGAATTGATTCAAATACATCGTAATGATTTCTTCTTTTGTAAAAGTTTCTTCAATACGAGTAGAGATAATATTTTCTCTTACTTTTTCAATCAAACGGTTTGCTTTTCTACCAATACTTCCAAACATAGGTTTGCTTTCTTCCTCTCCGTTGGCTAACATTTCCTCACGTTCTTCACGTGATTTGATAGTAAATAATTGTTTTGCTAACTGTTGTGTGATTGTAGATGCTCCTCCAGCTCCCCCAACATTGACAACCGCTCTTGCTAATGCTTTTACATCAATTCCTGAATGTGAGTAGAATCTTTCATCTTCAGTAGAAATTAACGCATCAGTAATAAAAGGAGAAATTGAGTCATAATGTGCTACCAAACGATTTACTTTCCAGTAGCGACCTAATTCAGACTGACCATCACTTGCATATACAACTGAAGCGGATAATTGCGGGTCTTTCAAATCTTCTATTGACGGAAGGTCAGTAAAAGATTGGTAAATTAACATACAAATAATGAATGTGATAGGGAAAGTTGCGATGATCCAGAAACGTCTAGTAAATGATTTTACTTTTTCTGGTGCAAGAACTTCATCGTGTCTTTTTTTGCTCTTTGCCATATTCAATAGTGAATTTGATGTTAAAAATGAAAAGCGTCAATTAAAGACGCTTTCCAATTACTATTTCTTTTTCAAGGATTCTTTTACGAAGTTTTCGATCGCTGCAGTCATACTCGGCGCGTTAGGCTGTGGAGCGTGAACATCTAATCGAAGGTTGTTTTTGATTACTGCATTTGCCGTGGTCGGACCAAAAGCAGCAATTACGGTATCGTTTTGCTTAAAGTCTGGGAAGTTTTTGAAAAGTGATTCAATTCCACCTGGACTAAAGAAAACCAACATATCATACGATACATTTTCCAAATCACTTAAGTCAGAAGCAACAGTTCTATATAACATAGCTTTTGCAAAGTCTATTTTGTGTTGTTCTAGTGTTTCTGGAATTTTATCTCTTAAGATATCTGTACAAGGTAGAAGGTATTTTTCACCCTTGTGTTTGCGCATCGTTTCTACAAGTTCTTCAATCGTTTGTTTACCAAAGAAAATTTTACGTTTTCTATATGTAACATACTTTTGTAAATACAAAGCAATTGCTTCTGAAATACAAAAATATTTCATCGTATCTGGAACAGTAAAACGTGTTTCTTGAGCCATTCTAAAATAGTGATCAACTGCATTTTTTGAAGTTAAAATCACTGCAGTATAATCCGCAAAATTGACACGTTGTGTTCTAAATTCTTGCGCATTAATCCCTTCAACTCGTATGAATGGTCTGAAATCAATTTTCAATTTGTATTTTTCAGCCAAATCAAAATAAGGAGATTTTTCTCCTTCTGGTTTAGGTTGTGAAACTAAAATTGTTTTGATGCTCACACTATTTAAATTTAGTTATCAATTCAAAATCACTTATATACTCCTGATATATAGTTAAATAATAGGTATATAGGGAGTAGTTCAAACGTGCAAAAATACAAAATTATGTAATACCAAGGTAGTCCTTTAGAAAATGCGAAAATAAATCCTCTAAATAACCTATACAAATAAGTAATCGTAATTAGGTAGATAGTAATTTCACGAATAAACCAATGGCTATGTTGATTGAAAATCCAGATTAATAAAAATAAAGAACCAAAAAGACCTAAAAATTCACAAATGATGCGATTCGTAATCTTGATTTCTTTTGAAAAATGATTTTCACCAGATACAATTTCCATTAATGTTAAGTACAATTGAGGTGCAATTAATAAATAACTTGGTATGGATATGGCAATCACCCAATTTAACCAACCATATAAATGATAGTATTCGTTAAGGAAAAATGAAACTACAATCGAAAAACACAACAAAAAATTAATAACTAAACAAAAATTTGCAATACGACCGATGGGTAATTCTTCGTTCACAATTTTTTCTACATTTCTGTTTTTATAGATTGACCTAGAAAGAGATAATACAAAATGAGGAGTATTGATTCTTGTAATTGTCAACAAAATAAATGAAAGGAGTAATCCACCTAACGCCCATTGGTAAGGTACAGGTGACCTCCAAATCAATTTTGGACTGAACGTTTGAATTTCAGCCGATTGAATTAGAAAATGGATAGCGTTTGTTAGACTCATATAACTTTTCGTAGGTACAAAATTACGATTTTGTTTTTTACTCCTTCATGAACACCTTTGATTTTACTTTGTTTATGATTTTAATAATACTAATTTTGTCCCACCTTATAACTAATTAATATGGCTACAGATTTATATACGCATCCTGATTATTACAACATGGATGACTTGTACACGGAAGAACAATTGTTAGTTCGTGATGCTGCACGTGCATGGGTTAAAAAAGAAGTTTCTCCAATCATTGACGAGCATTATGAAAAAGCAACTTTCCCTAAACACTTATTAAGAGGATTAGGAGAAATTGGAGCTTTTGGTCCTTATATCCCTGAACAATACGGAGGTCCTGGTTTAGACCAAATTTCGTATGGTTTAATTATGCAAGAGTTAGAAAGATGTGATTCTGGATTACGTTCTACTGCTTCTGTACAAAGTTCTTTAGTTATGTATCCAATTTGGAAATACGGTTCTGAAGAACAAAAAATGAAATACCTTCCAAAATTAGCTACAGGTGAAATGATGGGATGTTTTGGTTTAACTGAACCAGATCACGGATCAAATCCTGGTGGAATGATTACAAATTTCAAAGACGCGGGTGACCACGTTATTTTGAATGGTGCTAAAATGTGGATTTCAAATGCTCCTTTTGCTGATATCGCTGTGGTATGGGCGAAAGATGAGTCTGGAAGAATTCATGGTTTAGTTGTAGAACGTGGAATGGAAGGATTTTCAACTCCTGAAATGCACGGAAAACTTTCTTTGAGAGCTTCTGCTACAGGTGAGTTGATTTTTGTTGATGTGAAAGTACCGAAAGAAAACATTCTACCTGGTAGAACTGGTTTAGGTGCTCCGTTAAGCTGTTTAGATTCTGCTCGTTTTGGTATTGCATGGGGTGCTTTAGGTGCTGCTATGGATTGTTACGATCAAGCATTGAGATATTGTAAAGAAAGAACACAATTTGGTGTTCCGATTGGAGCTTTCCAATTACAACAAAAGAAATTGGCTGAAATGATTACTGAAATCACAAAAGCACAATTATTAACGTTCCGTTTAGGTCAATTGAGAAACGAAGGTAGAGCTACTTCTGCTCAAATTTCAATGGCAAAACGTAACAACTGTGAAATCGCTATCAACATCGCTCGTGAAGCACGTCAAATTCACGGTGGTATGGGTATCACTTCTGAATATTCAATGATGCGCCACATGGCAAACCTAGAATCAGTAATCACTTATGAAGGTACTCACGACATTCACTTGTTAATCACAGGGATGGATGTTACAGGTATTCCTGCATTCACACGTGATATGCCAGATTTATCAAAAATGAAATAAGAAAGAGTTTCTTTATTAAGATAAGATTAAGGGTCGCATTTGCGACCCTTTTTTTGTTAATTACCGCTTTCAAAAAAGCGTTGTTCAAAACTACTTTTAGGTCTCAATCCTAAGAGAAATAAGGAAAATGTGAGAATATCTACTAAAATTCAGAAATAAAATAAGTTGTTAATAAAAAAAGATATATCTTTGCAGGCAAATTCAGAAATTACACTTAAAAGGCACGATATGTCGCACATTCAAGGTAAAATTTCACAGGTAATCGGTCCTGTGGTTGACGTAAGCTTCGATAAGGGAGTAGCTCTTCCAAACATTTATGATGCATTGGAAGTAAGAAAAGAAAATGGAACTCGCGTTGTATTAGAGGTACAAGCACACGTTGGAGAAAGCTCTGTACGTGCAATTTCCATGGATTCAACAGATGGATTCACACGTGGTATGGCTGTAGTTGCTACTGGTGACGCAATCAGAATGCCAATCGGTGATAAAATTAAAGGACGTTTATTCAACGTGGTAGGAGAGGCTATCGACGGAATCAACGAAGTTAGCAACGAAGGTGGTTTATCAATTCACCGTGAAGCTCCAAAATTTGATCAATTATCTACTTCAACTGAAGTATTATTTACTGGTATTAAAGTAATCGACTTAATTGAGCCTTACGCAAAAGGAGGTAAAATTGGTTTATTCGGTGGTGCCGGTGTAGGTAAAACAGTATTAATTCAGGAGTTGATTAACAACATCGCGAAAGGACACGGAGGTTTATCAGTGTTTGCTGGTGTTGGTGAGCGTACTCGTGAAGGAAATGACTTATTACGTGAGATGTTAGAGTCTGGTATCATCAAATACGGTGAAGGATTCATGCACTCAATGGAAGAAGGAGGATGGGATCTTTCTAAAATTGACTTAGAAGAAATGAAAGAGTCTAAAGCTACTTTCGTTTTCGGTCAGATGAATGAGCCTCCAGGTGCACGTGCTCGTGTAGCTTTATCTGGATTGACATTAGCTGAATATTACCGTGACGGTGAAGGTGATGGACAAGGAAAAGATATCCTTTTCTTCGTTGACAACATCTTCCGTTTTACACAAGCTGGTTCTGAGGTATCTGCGTTATTAGGTCGTATGCCATCTGCGGTAGGTTACCAACCTACATTAGCAACTGAGATGGGTGCGATGCAAGAGCGTATTACTTCAACTAAAAACGGATCTATTACATCTGTACAAGCGGTTTACGTACCTGCGGATGACTTAACTGACCCGGCTCCGGCTAACACGTTTGCTCACTTAGATGCAACAACAGTATTATCTCGTAAAATTGCTGAGTTAGGTATCTATCCTGCGGTTGACCCATTAGATTCAACTTCTCGTATCCTTTCTGCTAAAGTGTTAGGTGATGCTCATTACAACTGTGCACAAAACGTGAAGCAAATCTTACAACGTTATAAAGAATTACAAGATATCATTGCTATCCTTGGTATGGATGAGCTTTCTGAAGAAGACAAATTAGTTGTTCACAGAGCGCGTCGTATCCAACGTTTCTTATCTCAACCTTTCCACGTAGCTGAGCAGTTTACAGGTATCAAAGGAGTATTGGTTGACATCCAAGATACAATCAAAGGTTTCAACATGATTTTAAACGGTGAAATGGATCAATATCCAGAAGCTGCTTTCAACTTGAAAGGAACGATTGAAGACGTTATCGAGGCTGGTAAGAAAATGTTAGCTGATACAGGAAACTAATACTTGAAACTATGCAATTAGAAATAATCACTCCTGAGAGCAATTTATTTTCTGGCGAGGTAGTTGCAGTACAATTACCAGGGAAGGATGGATTGTTTCAGGTATTGAATAACCACGCACCAATTATCTCTGCGTTAACAAAAGGTACAATCAAAGTAGATTTACCTGAAGCGTTGAAAAATGCTAAAAAGTTAAACAAAAGAGTTCAAATCGATGCTTCAAACAAAGTGTTGACAATCGATGTTGAAGGTGGAGTTGTGGAATTAGCAAACAACAAATTGATTTTATTGGCAGAGTAATCTCCATAAAAAGAATACAAAAGGGGTTTTCAAATCTGAAAACCCCTTTTTTTATGTCTTTTTCTTAGTTTTTTGTTAATGATTGCCAACAAAATAAGTCTATTTGGATTATCATTATTACATTTGTCGTTTTGACTTCATTAGAATAAAATGGAACTTTTATCGCACATAGATAAACAAAATATACCCCAACATATCGCCATCATCATGGATGGGAATGGTCGTTGGGCTAAACAACAAGGAGAAGAAAGATTATTTGGTCATTCAGTAGGGGTTGAATCCGTGCGTGAAGCTTTAAATGCTTGTAAAAGAATAGGAGTAAAATACCTTACATTATATACTTTTTCAACTGAAAATTGGAACAGGCCAAAAGAGGAAATTGATGGATTGATGAACTTATTGGTTCAAACAATTGCCAATGAAGTGGATGAACTAAATGCGAATGGTGTTCGCTTAACTACTATTGGTGATGATGCTGGCTTACCAGAATCTTGTCAAGATGAATTGCGTGAAGCAAAAGAAAAAACAGCTCATAATGATGATATATACTTGATTTTAGCGTTGAACTATAGTTCACGTTGGGAAATCAAAGAAGCGATCAAATCTATTGCTGAAAAATACAAAGAAGGTACAATTACGAAAGACGATATTTCAGATGATTTAGTAAGTGGTTCATTAACTACATCTGCTTATCCAGATCCAGAGCTACTAATTAGAACAAGTGGTGAACAACGCATTAGTAATTTCCTATTATGGCAAATTGCTTATTCTGAGTTGTATTTTACTCAAGTATTATGGCCAGATTTTAAAGAGGAAGATCTTTTTAAAGCCGTACTTGCTTACCAAAAAAGAGAACGTCGATTTGGACAAACTTCTGAACAAATTCAATAACATGATTAAATACATATTATTTCTTATTCTATTCGTTTCATTTTCTGTACAAGCACAGGAACAAACAACTGTTGGTACAGAATTTCAAGTAGATTATTTTAGTCCGAAAGAATATGAAATAGGTCCTATCAGAGTAGATGGTGCCGATAATTTTGATCATCAAGCAATCAAGTTAGTTGCGGGTTTAAGATCAGGTCAACGAATAAAAATTCCTGGAACAAAAATTACCGAAGCAATTCAAAATCTTTGGAAAGAAGGTCTTTTTTCTGAGATTGATATTCAGGTTGAAAAAGAAATTAATGGGGTTGTTTTTTTAGCAATTAAATTAGTTCCAAGACCAAAATTATCTCGTTTTAAGTTTGTTGGAACTACGAAAAGAGATGTCGATAAATTAAGAGAAATCATTTCTTTATTTTCTGGAAAAACCATTAATGAAAGTTTGGTATTAAATACTCAAAATAAAATCAAAGGATATTACAAAGAAAAAGGATTTCATAATGTTACAGTGCGTGTAGAACAAGAACCTGATAAATTGATGAACAACGCATCTATGTTTATTATTCATGTTGACAAAGGACACCGTGTTAAAATCAAAGACATAGAAATCTACGGTAATTTAGAAAATTTTAGCCATTTTGATGTTCTAGGAGTTTTTAAGTTTAAAAGTGAATCTTTAGCAAAACGACGTATCCGAGCTGCCATGGACGATACAAAACGTAGATCTATAATGCGCATTTTTAGCAAATCAAAATTCATGGTTTCTGCGTATGAAAAAGACAAAGAATCAATTGTTACTAAATTAAATTCTAAAGGATTACGTGATGCTCGAATAGTAAAAGATTCTGTTTACATGCTTGATGCTAAAAACATGATGATTAAGTTAGTTATCGACGAGGGCAATGTATATAAATTTGGTAAGATAGAATGGTTAGGGAATACGAAGTTCTCGAGTGGATATTTAGATACAGTATTAGGTATAAAACAAGGTGATATTTATAACAAATCGCTACTGGATACACGTATTACAATGAGCCAAGACGGAAGAGATATTTCTTCTTTGTATATGGATAGAGGATATTTATTTTTTCAAGTGATACCCATTGAAACAAGTGTCGTGAATAATGAAATTAATTATCAAATGCGTATAATAGAAGGAAAAGAAGCCCGAGTAAAACGCATCATAATTAAAGGAAATACTAAAACAAATGACCACGTTATTCGAAGAGAAATCCGAACAAAACCAGGTGATTTGTTTAACCGAAATGACATTATTCGTACACAACGTGAACTTTCTCAATTAGGATATTTCAATAATGAAGCTTTTCAAATTAATCCATTGCCGAACCCTCAAGATGGTACAGTTGATATTGAATACACGGTAGAGGAAAAATCATCGGATCAAATTGAGTTATCGGGTGGATATGGAGCAGGTCGTATCGTAGGTACTTTAGGGTTGACATTTAATAATTTTTCGTTGAAAAGAATAATGGACAAAAATGCTTGGCAACCGTTACCTTCTGGAGATGGACAAAAATTATCTTTAAGAGCCCAAACGAATGGAACTTTTTATCAATCTTATAGTTTCTCTTTTACAGAGCCATGGTTAGGGGGTAAAAAACCGAATTCATTATCTACTTGGATAACGCATTCTCAGTTCGGTACAGGATTGTTACGTTCAAACTCTAATTATTCAGGTATTTCAATTTCAGGTGCTGGAATTGGGTTGGGAAGAAGAAAAAAGTTTCCAGATGATTTTTTCAACGCTTATTATGAGATCGCTTATCAATATTATGATGTGTCGAACTACCCAAGTTATTTTCCAAGTTTTAGCAATGGATATGCAAACGATATTAGCTTCAAATATGTATTGCAACGTAACTCGATAGACAATCCTATCTTCCCGAAAGAAGGGAGTCAAATGGTTTTTACCTCGAAGTCTTCTGTACCTTATTCTTTATTCAATGGAAACAGAGATTTTACCACTGCAACACAACAAGAAAAGTATAAATATCTTGAGTATTTTAAATTGAAATTTACAGGTACTTGGTTCTTACCACTTTCTTCGGATAAAAAATTAGTTTTAATGCCTCGTGTAGGTTTTGGATACATGGGTGGATATAGTAAAACGAAAGGATTAACGCCGTTTGAACGATTTGCATTAGGTGGAAATGGACTTTCAGGGATGAATCAGCTAGGTGGTAGAGAAATGATTGCGTTAAGAGGATACAATGATAATAGTTTATCTAGTGCAGCTAGTGATCCAATTATTGCAAAATATACACTTGAATTAAGGTATCCAATTTCATTAAATCCTCAAGCTACTTTTTATGTGTTGGCATTCGGTGAAGCTGGAAATACCTATGTTAATATGAAAAATTTCAATCCTTTTAATGTTAAAAAATCGGCAGGTATTGGAGTTAGGGTATTCCTACCTATGTTTGGTATGTTAGGTTTAGATTATGGTTGGGGATTTGATTATTTAGATCCGCATTCACAAGGATATAGATCTTCAGGTGGTTCAGATCAAAGCATCCAACAAAAAGGGTATTTTGGTAAATTGAACTTTACAATGGGAATGAATTTGGGTGAATTATAATAAATGATGTTTTTAAACGTATATTTGAAAGCATTTTAGATTTTTATGAAAAAAATATTTGTCTTATTTCTTTTTTTAATCAGTGTTTCTGTGGTTAACGCTCAGAAATATGGTTTTATAAATTCTGAATATATCCTATCTAAAATGCCAGAATATAAAGAAGCAAAAGATCGTTTAGATAAAATGGCTGATAGATGGACAAAAGAAATAGAGGAACGTTATAAAGTGCTAAATCAAAAAAAGGAATTATTCAATAGAGAGGAAGTATTATTACCAGCTGAAGAAAAGGAAAAACGCCAAGAAGAAATTTCAAAACTTGAAAATGAGATCATGGAGCTACAAAAAAGTCGTTTTGGTGTTTCCGGTGAATATTTTCAAAAAAGACAAGAATTAATTAAACCAATCCAAGATAAAGTATATGACGCGATGCAGAAAGTAGCATCTAAACGTAGTTATTCATTTATCTTTGATAAAGCAAATCAAAGTAATCTTGTTTATGCAGATAAAAAATTTGATCTGAGTGACGAGGTGATTAAAGAATTAGGATTAAAACCATAATAATAAATAAAACAAAAAGTAATGAAAAAAGTAGTATTCGTATTTTCTCTGTTGTTATCGTTAACAACTTTTGCTCAAACTAAAGTGGCACATGTAAATACTCAAAAATTATTGGATACTTTACCTTCTCGTAAAGAAGCAATGAAACAGCTTTCTGAATTTGAACAAAGAGGTGGAATCGAATTAAAAGAAATGGAAGAAGAATTACAAAAAATATATTCTAAGTACATGGCTGATCAAGCTACTTTAACACAAGTAATGAAGCAATACGAAGAAGAAAGAATTCAGAAAAAACAAATGGCATTACAACAACGTGAGCAAGAGTTACAACAGTTATTACAAAAAATGGCTGCTGAATTAAATGACCCGATTTTGAAGAGAATTCAAAAAGCTGTTGAAAAAGTAGCTGCTGCTAAAAAAATCAATTACGTTATTGACGAAACTACAACATTATATTTCAAAGGTGGTTTAGACATTACGAATGAAGTAATGGTTGAACTTTTAAAATTAGATGCAATTGAAGCACCTAAAAAATAAATAAATCTGAATTTAATTGATTAAGGTAATCGGCTTTCGGTTACCTTTTTTTATTTTTATCAATTGATATGAAGAAACAGTGTCCCATAGGTGTTTTTGATTCTGGATACGGAGGGTTAACGATCTTAAACGATTTAAGAAAAGTACTTCCTACAAATGATTTTCTATATTTAGGTGACAATGCCCGTGCTCCCTACGGACCTAGATCCTTTGATGTCGTTTATGAATTTACTTTACAAGCAGTTAAATTTCTTTTCGAGCAAGGATGTGAATTGATAATTTTGGCTTGTAATACCGCTTCTGCGAAAGCTTTACGAAACATACAACAGAAGGATTTACCAACTATTGATCCTACAAAACGAGTATTGGGGGTGATTAGACCTACCTCTGAAGTTATAGGAACTTTTTCTTCAAATAAACATATTGGAATACTTGCAACTGAGGGTACCATTAAATCTGATTCGTATCGACTAGAAATTGCAAAGTTTTTTCCAGATGTTCAACTTTCACAAAAGGCGTGTCCTATCTGGGTGCCATTAATCGAAAATCAATTACATGAAGAAGAAGGAGGGAAGTGGTTTATAAAACGTGATGTAGATCGATTATTAGCAAAGGATTCTAAAATTGACACCTTGTTATTGGGTTGTACGCATTATCCTTTGGTAGCTTCGATTGTAAAGGATTCTGTTCCCGAACATGTCAAAGTGGTTACCCAAGGAGAAATAGTTGCAAATTCATTAAGAGAGTACTTAGAAAGACATCCTGAAATGGCTGCATCTTGTTCTCAAAATGGAATGGTAACATACTTAACTACAGAAACGGCTGCTGATTTTGATAAAAAAGCTTCTGCTTTTGTTGGCGAAGAAATTCATTCTACACACGTTGTTTTAAAATAATGATACAGGTATCACATAATTTAGTTTTAGGTTCTAAATCTCCTAGAAGACAAGAACTATTAAAAGGAATGGGGGTTGATTTTATAGTACGAACTCAAGATTCTGATGAATCGTTTTCGGATCAACTACCACTAGATGAGGTAGCTGAATTTCTGGCAATCCAAAAGGCAAATGTGTTAATTTCAACATTGACTTCTGATGAATTGTTAATTTGTTCAGATACTGCGGTAATTGTTGACAATCAATTTCTTGCTAAACCTTCAACCAAAAAGGAAGCAATAAAAATGATAACCAGTTTATCTGGTAGAACTCATAAAGTAATTACGGGTGTGAGTTTGTCTACACATAATAATCAATGGAGCTTTTCGGATACAACATTGGTTACTTTTTCTACCTTATCTGCTTCTGAAATAGAATATTACGTAGAGCATTATAAACCGTATGATAAAGCGGGTTCGTATGGAATTCAAGAGTGGATCGGTTATATTGGTATTGAGAAAATGGATGGTTCATATTTTAATGTAATGGGCTTGCCAACTGCTAAATTGTGGCAAGAATTGAAGCGAATCGGAATTATCCAAATGTCATAAACTATGTCCAAGAGTAAGGATACACTTTCCATTTTACGATACGTAACATTCGGTCGTGTCTTGAATTTTGTTTTGTTGTATTTTTCATTTTTGTTAGCTCGTATTAGTAAAAAACCTGTTTTATGGGGCAAACCCTTTACGGTTAGTATAGAGCCAACTACTGCCTGTAATTTAGGATGTCCAGAGTGTCCAAGTGGACTAAAGGCGTTTTCACGTCCAACAGGTAAATTATCTCTTGAAACGAATAGAAAATTATTGAAAGATATTGGCAAACAATTGATGTATGTGAATTATTACTTTCAAGGAGAACCTTTTTTACATCCTGATTTTCTTGAGCTTGTTAAAGATGCTAAGAAAGAAAATTTGTATGTGGCTACATCAACCAACGCACATTTTATATCGGCTAATAGTGCTGAAGAAATTGTCAAATCGGGAATAGATAGGCTTATAATTTCAATTGATGGCACTACACAAAAAACGTACGAATCATATAGGGTGAGTGGAAAACTTGATAAGGTTATTGATGCTACTAAGGAATTAGTAAAAGCAAAATCGAAGTTAAAAAGTCAAACGCCTCATTTGATTTTTCAGTTTTTGGTTGTGAAACCAAATGAACATGAAATTCCTACTGTTTTTCATTTAGCAAGTGAATTAGGTGTAGATGAAGTGCGCCTAAAAACTGCTCAATTGTATGATTACAAAAATGGTCATAGGCTTATGCCGGACAATGAAAAATATAGTAGATATAAACGTCAGAAAGACGGAACGTATAAATTAAAATATGCTATTCAAAATCACTGTTGGAGAATGTGGTCATCATGTGTTTTCACTTGGGATGGGAAAGTTGTACCCTGTTGTTTTGACAAAGATGCAACTTATCCTTTAGGAAGTGCTACAGAAGTTCCCTTTTCAAATTTATGGAAAGCAGACAAATATCAATCTTTTCGCAAAATGATTTTAAAAGGTAGAAAACAAGTAGATATTTGCCAAAATTGTTCGGAAGGAACTAAAGTTTGGATTTAGATTCTTTGATGATTTTCTGAACTCTGTAAAGCATAATTACACATAAAGTAATAAATATACTTACTACATATGCTAAAGTATCGTAATGCTCAATAGGACTATTTACATCTTTTTGAGTTACAATCATTCCTCCGATAGCTGCTGCAATTCCTCCTGCCATTTGTTGTAATGAAGAATTTACACTCATAAATGCTCCTCTATCTTGCAGTTTTGGAAGTTCAGATACCATAGCCACGCTTGGCACCATTCTAGCCATAACCCCCATCATCATTAATACATTTAATACGACTACTATCCAAAAAGCACTAATACCTAGATTGGCGTAAATAATCACAACAATCATCATCCAAAGTGAAGCGATAGTAAATAGCGTAAACTTATTTATTTTGTCACTGATCTTACCAATTAGTGGCATCATTAATAATGTAGCAACTCCAGCAATCATAAATAAAATAGGAAGTTGTTCTTTTGTAACATGCAGATTATTTATAGCATAAACACTTCCCCATGGCATAATCATAAATCCACCTAATGACATGAGCGCAGTTGTTAAAAAACCAATACGATAATTTCTATTTTGAATAGTATGTATAAGATGTTGAAGTGCATTTGTGTCTTTATTTTGAACTTCTAGATGCTTTGTTATCGGTTTCATTTTTGAAAGAATCAAGCCCCAAACTATAATAGCTAAAACCACAATCATAAAAAATGGAGATTGCCATCCAAAATGATTGGCAATGTAAAGACTGATTGGAATCCCTAACACTTGACTTGCGCCAAATCCCATTTGCAAAAATCCCATTACTCTTCCTCTTTTTTCAATAGGAAACAAGTCAGATACGATTGCCATAGATATAGATCCAATTACACCACCAAAAATTCCTGTAAACACCCTTGCTGCCACCAAGAAATAAAAGTTAGTTGCTAAGCCACAGAATAATGTACCAATGATAAAACCTATGTAGAAAAATAACAAAAGTTTTTTACGATCAAAACTATCTGCAAATCCTGCTGTTAAAAAACCAGAAATACCTGCACTAAAGGCATAGGAAAAAACAGCAATCCCAAATTGTTTTGTAGTTAACTCCATGGATTTCATTAGAAAATCTCCCAATGGAGACATTACCATAAAATCCAGCACGACAGTAAATTGAGTAAGAGCTAATATTGTAATAACGAATTTTTGATAACCTGTAAATTTATCAGAAATTGCTTTTGTTTGATTTTCCATAAAAGATAAGTGAGGGATTAAAAGTACTTATTTCTTTTAGTAATAAATGTTAATTAACAAAAAAAGCCGTCCCTTTCGAGACGGCTTTTCAAGAATTAAGCAAATTCTTATTTAGAAATCATACGAGTGATAGCATTATTATCACTTACAATTCTTAAGATATATTGTCCACTAGCTAAATGCTCTAAATTCATTTTCACATTATTTGTGTTAGTATATGTGTCATTGTGTAACACTTTACCAGACATATCCATAACTGTGATTGTATAATCTTGAACTTTATCTAATTGTACAGTGAATTTACTTGAGAATGGGTTAGGATATATGTTTACATAATCCATAGTTCTTTCTTCCACTCCTGTAGTGATTTCTTCTTTGTATAGAAGATCTTCCTCAGCAGAGAAATAGTTACCCAATTCTTTGTCTTCGTTACAGAACAAATCAAGTTTCAATTTGTAAACTCCTTTTCCTTTACCGAAAACATAAACATCAGTTACATATACTACATTTCCAGCGTTAAATACAGCCCATGTTACTAGAACTGAATCTTTTCCGTAGATTTTGTAATCTTGGATTTTAACTGAGTCAATAGCGTTGTAATCGATTGTACAATCTTTAGTTACAGATGCTTTAACAGTATCTTTCACAATTGAATCTTTGAATTCAGGTTTTTTGTTTACGATTGTATTTGTAGGAGCAGAGATTAAGTAAGTTAATTCTAACACTTGACCTTTAGCATCTTTTACATATACTGTGTAAACACCTGGACAGATACCAGTTCTGTACTCACCAACTTCACCATTTGAGTGGTAGAAAGAGTAAGGAGCATTTCCACTGATGATTTCCACTTTCATAGCACCATCACATTTACCAGCCTCAGTTGCATCAGCTGTGTGAACTTTTGCTACTAAAGTAGCTTTCTCAGCAGGGATTTGACGAACTTTCGCATTTAATGTAATTGCACATCCTTTTGTATCTTTCACAGTTACATTGTAACCATCAGCACATAAGTTTTCAGCAACTTTAGTTGTATCACCATTACTCCAGTAGTATGCATAAGGAGCAGTACCACCTTTCACAGTTACCTCTAATTTACCAGCACAATTTGCATTACCTTCTTTATCGTCAACGATATTAGAAATATAAGCAAAATACCCTTTACAAGGATCTACAATTGAATCTGAACCTACAACTCTGTCTAATTGGAATAAACAGTTGTTAGCATCTTTCACATATAATGCATATTTACCAGCACATACGTTAGTGATATCTTTTGTTTGCTCGTTGTTAGTCCATTGGTAAGAATAAGGAGCTTTACCACCAAAAGTTTCAGTTTTAATTGCACCTGTACAAGCATTATCACCAGCTTTATCATTGATAACAGCAACTACTTTCGTGTAGAAACCATCACAAAGATTTTTTGTAGAGTCGATAAATACTTTACCAAAGATTGTAGCAGCACATTTGTTTGCATCTTTAATCTCAACTGAATATTCACCTGGACATAATCCTGTTACAGATGGAGTTTTTGCACCATTATTCCATTGGAAGTTATAAGGAGCTTTACCACCAAACACAGAAGCAGTTAATGAACCGTTACATGTTGTAGCGTTTAATCCACTGTTTTCAAAACCTGTCATTTTCGCGTAGAAATTTTTACAAGGGTTTGCAGCTGAATCTAAACCAACATATTTTTCAATTGTTAATGAACAATTTAAGCTATCAGAGATTGTAACAACGTAGCTACCTTTACAAGCACCTTTAATGTAAGCCTCAGTAGTACCATCGCTCCATTTGTATTTGTAAGGAGCTTTACCACCACCTACATTAGCCATTAATGCACCTGTACAAATGTTATCACCATCTTGATCATTTCTTACGATTACGTTAGCGAAGAAACTAGCACAAGGGTTGAAGATAACTGAATCACGACCAACATATTTGTCAATTTTGATTTCACATTTGTTAGCATCAACAACAGTTACAAAGTATTTACCTTCGCAAAGACCTTTGATTGCTTTGTCTTTAGAACCTGTACTCCAATTGTATACATAAGGAAGTTTACCACCGTTTACAGATACCTCTAACGCACCATTACATCCACCAGTAGCAGTTGCTTGGTCATTTTTCACTAATACGTTTGCTACTAATGAAGAACAGTTATTCACGTTTACTAATGAATCTTCTTTAATCATAGCAGAAGCAGAAGATACACATCCATTCGCATCAATAGCTTTGAAACCATATTCTCCAGCACATACGTTGTTAATGAACATATCTTTTGTACCATTTGTCCAATAGTAGTTATAAGGTTGTTTACCACCACTAATTGTTGCGTAAGCACCACCAGTACATGCAGAAGCACCTTTGATAGTGTTTTTCACGTTCGCGATATTTACAACGAAACCTTTACAATCTACTTGTGGTGTAGTAGGTACTGAATCAGTTTTGATTTCAACTGTTGCTTCAGCAGAACATTTGTTCGCATCAGTAATAACAACTGTAAATTTACCAGCACATAATTTTTCAAGAATATTTGATTGTAAACCTGCTACATTCCAGTTATAAGTGAAAGGAGCTTTACCAGCGATAGTTCTTACTTCAGCACGACCAGTACAGATATTATCTCCACCTAAATCGTTTTGAACTTTTACTACTTCTGCTTTGAAACCTTGACAAGGATTGTTTACAACAACTGAATCTTCAGAGATTTCTTGAGTTAAAGTTGCATAACAGTTGTTAGCATCTTTAACGTTTACTGTGTATGAACCAGCACTTAATCTTTCGTTGAAAGGAGTTTTCACACCATTATTCCACATAAAGTTGAAAGGTGCTGTACCATTAATTGCTCTTACTTCGATGAAACCAGTTTTAAGAGTATCTCCAGCTTTATCATTGATGAATTTCACTAATTCAACTTTGAAATCTTTACAAGGGTTAGTACCAATTACAGAATCATTTTTGATTTCGTAAGTAGCCATTGCGAAACAATTATTAGAATCTTTCACTTGAACGTCATACTTACCAGGACATAATCCTTTAGCAATATCTCCGTTTGAGTTATTATTCCAATGGAAGTTATATGGAGCTTTACCACCTTCTGCTTTCACTTGGATTAAACCAATACAGTTTGTACTTCCTTGTTTATTGTTTTCAATTCTTACTAAGTCAATTCTTAAACCACTATTTTTACAGTCAACATTTGGTCCTTCGAAATGAGGGAAATCCATTGTATCAACATGTCTATCTTCACAATCAATAGAAGTAGTAATTGCATATTCAATAACGTGTTTTCCAGGAGTCATTTTAGCTAAGTAAATTGAGTCTGTTGAAACAAGTTTACCATCAATTTTTAACTCATAAGAATTTACTTTACCATTGTTTTCAACTCTTGTTTGGAATGATAAATGGAAGTTTAATCCAGTTGAGTCTGCAGGTTTCCCTTTTAATTCAACTTGACAAGGTTTTCCGTTATTACCACCACCATTGTTACCACCACCCATTACAGTGTCTTTAACAAATGCTTGGAATTGAGCAATACAGTTGTTAGAATCTTTTACATAACCATTGTAGTTACCACCACAAAGTCCATCAGCAAAGTTTGATTTGTTGTTAGGATTGTTAGCCCAAGTAAACATAAATGGAGCATGTCCATTTTCAGTAGCTAATTCAATCATACC
>JBILUY010000127.1:0-7514 GCA_044370735.1 Crocinitomicaceae bacterium
TATATATCTAAATTTGGATTTGCTTTTAATTCAACTACTATCCAAGAAAATAATAGAATATGAGGATTTAACTTTACAAATTGAATTCCTATTTTCCCAAATATTCCAGTATTTAATCCTTGAACTACAAATACGGGTGCTAATCCGTTCAATTTGGTGTGATTGAAAGAAATGGCATTTGTTGAACCAAATTGAGGTAAATTTTGTGCGTTTTTTAAAGGGTAAGATATACTTATTCGGTTTCTATTAAAAAATAAAAAACGAGAATTTTGACTTCCATTTTTTTTAAAATTTTTAAAAAATAGAATATCAAGACTTGTTTTTTTATCTCCAATAAATAATTCCATTGGTAATTGTCCAAAAGCAATACTCTGTTGAAAGAGTATTGCCATTAAACAGATTAATAAATTATTTTTCATTGATTTGTATTGAGATTATTTTCTTTTTGAAAGTAATTCAATCACTAATTCTGCTACAGCTTTTCCTGAATTTTGTTGTTGACCTGTAACTAAATTTCCATCTTGAATAGCATACGATGAAAATGGATAGGAAACTTTAAAAGTTGTTTCTTTGATTTTTTTAGCCTCTGTTTCTATCCTGTATGGTTGTATTTTCTGACCAACTGCCTTATCAGCATATTCTTCTTCTGCATCTGCAAATCCAGTCCAAGTTTTACCTTTCACAAGTAATTCTCCATTAGATTTTTTAGCTTCTAATAAAAGTGTAGTTGAATGACATACAGCTGCAGATGGTTTGCCTGCTTCATAAAATGAAACAAATAATTTTTGCAATTCTTGATTCCCTTTAAATGTGTACATTGGACCTTGTCCACCAACTAAAAATATAGCTACATAATCGTTTGTATTTACCTCATTTAATTTTTTTGTGTTTTCTAACATTTTGATAAATGAAGATTGATTTAAAAAACCTAAAGAGATAATATCGTGAGCTGAATAACCACTAGCATCTGTTGGGTTCGAGTAATTATCCATAATTAATTTTCCTCCTTCAGTTGATGCTATTTCGACTTCATAACCTGCTTCTTGAAATACTAATAATGGATGCGTTAATTCTGCTGCCCAAAACCCAATTGGCCATCCAGTTTGTTTTGAAATTGACGGAGAACTTGCTACCATTAGAATTTTTCCTTTAGTAGGCATTCCATGTGAATGAACATATTCATTTTTTTCAACAAGGTTTGCATTTGTGTTTTGAGCAGTTACAATACTCGATGTAACTAAAAAAAGTGAAGCTAAAACTAATTTAATTTTTTTCATTTCTATTTGTTTTGATTTTTTATATGTCAAATGTCTTCTTATATATTATATTTGACATTAAACTTACCTAAAAGGGATATACACACTTTTTAGAAAGTATAATGATTATCAAAATATTAAATATGCCAGAATTTTTTTATAATAAGAAATTATACTACAATCCGGTTGAATTTGCAATGGATAGAATTGGTGGGACATGGAAAATGCCCATCTTATGGAGGTTAAAAGATAAAACGATGAGGTATGGTGAACTTAAAAAAGATATTCCTCATATTACCCATAAAATGCTGACTAGTCAATTAAGGGAATTGGAAGAAGAAGGATTTCTTACACGTAAAGTTTATCCAGTAGTGCCTCCGAAAGTTGAATATACCATAACTGAAAGAGGGGAGCGAGCGATAAAAATAATCGATGCAATCAGAAACTACGGATTAGATTTAATGAAAGAATTTGAAATCGTTGAGAAGTGAAAAAAACTCTCTTGAAAATCACAAAAGCCACTTTTATAGTGGCTTTTGTGATTTTATAATAGTATAAGTTGTTATTTACAAACAACTACTTTTTTAACTACCATTTCATTTTCAATTGAAACTTGAACGGTATAAATTCCATTTTCGAGTACTTCAAAGTCAATGGATGATTGACCGTTTGTTTTAATTACAGAAATCGCTTGTCCAATGGCATTGATCACTTTCATTTCCGTACTTGTTTTAGGCATCATTACGGTAAAAGATCCTTTTGAAGGATTAGGATAAACATATACAAATTCATCGAATTTAGAAATTGGTTTAACTTCAGCAGTTCGTGTAATTCCGCAAGGTAACGAAGATTGACCTCCTGAAACTAAATAGTCAGACAAACAATTGATGTAGCACTCTAAATTGGTATATCCATCCTTTCCGGTAATGGATTTAGATAAATTTAATCCATTGTGATCTTCGATAGTACTATTTAGTCCGTGTGTTGCTTCCCAATAGTCAGGCATTCCATCATTGTCTGTATCTGTTAATGGTGCAGGTGGATTTTTTTCATCAAAATCAAACAAATAAGCATCGTGATAATGATCTAATGTATCTACCGGTGTTTGATCTAATATTCCTTTATGAATAAAACTAGTTAATCTACGATCCATACTGTCACGCGGAAAAGCACCTACATTGTTGTAAATATAATTTGACAATTGATCTGTTTCCGTATAGGTGATTTGAGGAAAAGGATGTCTTGATGGTAGTTGAGTTAGCTTTCCATAATCTGTGTTTGGATGATTTCCTGGATCAGAAAAGTCATTACAACAGTAAAATAATTCATAATCTGAAAGAGTAGGGTATAAACTCATTTTGTTTCCCTTTACATAAAATCGATTTTCAGCAAAGTTCATAAAATCGTGTGAAATCATTCCTCCACTATAAGTTGAATGATCCATACTATAGTTATTAACCCAGTTTAGATTTAAAAAGAATGAATCAATCGGATTTGGCTTGGTTTGATCTATATTTGAATTATACCAAATATTGATTGCTTGATCCCAGATAAGGTTATTTGAAAGTTCTAAATTCAATTTTCTTTTTCCACAGTAAGGATAAGATTCACAACTAAATTCAGGCATTCTACCACCAATTCTATTCCATACATTGTGGTGAATACTAATGCTATCTTGAGGGTGTTCTTCACTTGAGTAATTCATTAATAAACCACCTAAATAATAATGATCTCCTAACGTTTCTGCTAAAGAACAATTTTGTAAGCTAATATTTTTAGAGTTCGACATTTGAACACATTCATCGTATGCATTTGCGAATGAACAATGGTCAACAATTGTATTTGAAGCACCATCAAAACGGAAAGCATCATCTAATACATATCCTTGTCCCTCAATTGTTGTTTCAGTATTAGGACGAGAACGTATATGACGAATAATCATATTATCGCCTGTTCCGATGGTATCATACATTTCATCGATAACAAAACCTCGAACGGTAATTCCTCCAGGTGAAGTTTGTCCTGCTAAGGTGAAATCACCATAAATAACCTCTGCAGCTGCATTGATTAGTCCGCTTACTTTGAATAAGATATAACGTTTTCCAGGTGTTGCTAATGCTTCTGCAAGTGATCCTGGACCACTAGGATTTAGGTTTGTAACATAAATAACCTTTCCACCTCTTCCTCCATTCGTTTTTGCACCAAATCCTTCTGCTCCAGGAAACGAAGGAGTTTCTTGAGAAAAACCAATCGAAATCAAGAAAACAACAAACAATAAAGAAAGTGTATATCTCATAAGAATTACTGTAAATTAATAGTTTACAGCAAAGTTATTTAAATAAATGAAATTTGAATTATTTAATGCTTAAAGCACGCGTCAGGATTCCCTAAGTTCATACTCAGGGTCAAACCAAAGAAAAAATACCAATCTCTCGTAGATGAACTACCACGCAATCCATAGGTGTTTTGATCTAACGAACGATTTGAAAGTTTTGCTGCTAGTTGGCTAGATTCGATAGCTAATTTACCAGCATCAACATAGCGATCGCTCCCCACATCATCTAAATAATCGGTAAACAAATAGCGTACGCCATATTCTGCACCAATACAAAAATTTCGAGCAAAAGGATATTTAAAACCAATACCAATCGGAAGCGCTAATTGATTTTGAGAATAATATTTTTGAGAGTTTAAAGTGGTGTTTTGACCTTCCGTTCCTAAAGTTCTCAATTGATACGTTTGTCCCTCATACGTTGTAGAAGGATCCATTTGGAAATAAGCAATTTCTGCAAACATATAGCCTGTACCTCTATAGTTTTTGTTGCCAATTTGGAAAGGGAAATAATTAAATTCCATTCCTAAACCAATTTCCTTGATAGTTGAAGTAAAATTTAAATTTCGATTTTTTAGCGTTGCATCTTTGGACAAGCCGTCATTTGCTTGAACAGATCCAAAGGCGCCAACAACACGAAAAGCTAAACGTCCATTGATATTAAACTTGTAAAATAACCCTCCTGCTGGTTGGGTTAATTGAAAATGTTGAAAAGGATTTAAATCTCCAATGTAATACATCCCACCTGCAATAATTCCAATTTCACTTCGTGATAAGGTGTTTTGTCTTTGGCTAAAAGACAAAGTTGTAACTAGAAGGAATACTATTGCAAATACGTATCGCATAGCTTTTCAAACGTAAAAAAATGGAATTTGTTGCGTAGGAAAAAAAATAAGGTGTCCAATACTGAACACCCTATTCTTAGAAATTAATCTTAATTATTATTCTACTACAATTCGTTGCGAATTTACAACTGAATTAGATGCGTCTAAAATAGTTAAAACATACATTCCTTTTGCAAAAGAATCTACAGCAATTGTTGTATTTACTGCATTTAAGGATTGATTGAAAATCAAGTTCCCTTTTAAGTCAACAATTGAAACCGTTTTGTTTTTGAATTCATTTATGGAAATGTGTAGTACATCTGTAGATGGATTTGGTGAAACAGCTACGTTAACATTGTTTAAATTAGTTAAACCAGCACCTTTTTCTCTTACTTCTACTTTGATAGTAGCAGTTGTAATACAACCTGCATCGTTTTTACCCGTTACAGAATATGTACCTGCATCCTTCACAATAATATTATCATTTGTAGATTTATCATTCCATTCATAAGAAGTTCCTCCTGTTGCTTTCAAATTAAATTCTGAACCAACAATGATAGTAGTGTCTTTATGATTCAATTTAACATCTGGATTAGGATTAACTGTAACTTGAATTGCATCACTTGTCGAAACACAAATATCATTTGTCACAGTTACAGTATAAGTTCCTGATTTTTTGATAAAAACAATTTGATCTGTAGCATTATCAGACCATTTATAAGAGCCTTGTCCTTCTGCTGCTAATCTAACTGAATCGCCTTCACAAAACACTAAGTTACCAGTAGTTGTAACATTGTTCAATGGTTTTTGAACAACTACTAAATTGATTGAGTCTTTTGAAACTCCACAATTAGAAGTTGTTTCAACTAGATATTTACCACTTGCATTTGATTTGATTGTTGGACCATCAGCATCATATAATCTTTCACCATCTTTAAACCATTTATAAGTGATGTTTTGAACAAAAGTTAATCCTTTTAAATCAATTTTCAAATCTCCTGTTTCTTTCGCAGTAAATGTTGTTGTAGAAATCTTAATCGATGGTTTAACAATATAACTTACGATATTGTATTTATTTGGATCACCAGCAGAAAAGTCAACCACTGCATCTTTTAGATTAAATGATTTAGTAAAAGTTTTAGTACCAGTACCTGCATTTTTACCATCGATTAAAATAGAATCTTTGATAGATTTACCATTGATTTTAAAATAAGGTAATTCAAAAATTAATTTTAAATCTTGTTTTAAATCTGTAACTATACTAACGTCAATAGTTCCTGAACTAATTACCGTGTTCTTTAATTGGTATCCGTTTAAAGACAAATTAAAATTTCCAGAAGTTTGAGCAAATGGGTAAGAAACATTATTTAAAACTCCGCTTTGAATTAGGGAAATAATTGTAGGGTCTAATTTTAAATCACTTACATTAAAAACGTTTTTCGAATCAGAAAAATCAGGAATTGATTGAATATCAGAAGATAAAGTTGATAATGTTGCATTTTCATCTGAACAAATTTTTAATTTATCCGCGTTTAATTTAACACTGCATTGTGCATTTACATTCATGATACTTCCTAAAAGAAGTGTAGTTAAACTCAGTACTATTTTTTTCATACTTAATAGATTAATGATTAATTAGAACATCGCAATATACAAATATATTCTTGTTTATTTACGTAGAATCTGTAATTTAGTTGTCTGAAAATAATCTTTTAATTATGAAATTTTTAAAAATTGCTTTTTTATCAATCATTCTATTTTCCTGTAAGAAGGTTGAATTTGATAAAATTTCGTCATCCTTTTGGAATCCTAAATTAGCTGTTCCATTAGCTTATGGTTCTTTTACCATAAATGATATTTTGAAGCAGGCAGACTCAATTAATAAATATATTGATCCAAATGCTCGTCCTACCTTACAATTTTCAACTACGCAGTCTATTGATGGTTTTAGCTTGACAGATGCTGTAAAATTACCTGATTTTAATACATTACCACCTCAATCAATTTATAGTTTTAGTAAATTAACACAAAATGACATTAACCAAATTAATTTAGTTGCTAGTGGAAATGTTGGAAATGAAATTGATTTTGGAGCAATATTAAAACAATTAGATCCGAATACGAATTTTAATCAATCTATTCCAATAGATTTTTCATCTGGTTCTGATTTACCTTCAGATTTTAGAGTGGATCGTATTGATTTTACTTCGGGTAAAATTCAAATCAATGTTACAAAAGGATTACCTTATAAAACTGTACTTAAATTTACTTTCAATGAAATTAAAAAGAATGGAAATAAATTAGTTGACTCAGTTGTTTTTATGCCTAATTCAAATGTGCCTATCGAAATTGATTTGGCAGGATATTATGCTGACTTCTCATCTAAACAGTTATCTTATTCTATTGATAAAATGACGATAACACCAACAAATACTAATATCACTTCGAATGATCAAATTATTTTAGGTGTTTCAATGACTAATTTAGGATTTAAATCTATCCAAGGTTATTTCGGAAATTTATCTATCCCTCCAATTTCTGATACATTTAGTATTGATCAATTAAAAGATTTGAAAGGAAAATTTGGTATTACAAATCCTTCAATCAGTCTAAAAGTGGTAAATGGGTTTGGTATACCTGTGGAATTAGGGTTTGATAAGTTTGCTGTGATTCGTAAAGATAATTCGACGTATCCTATTAATGTTAACGCACCTTTTCAAATTGGTTATCCTAAAAAAATGGGTGATGCTAATGTTACCTCAACATTGGAATTAAATAAAAGTACAGTTACTAATATTGACAAGCTACTTTCTTCTGAAACAAAAGTAGTACAATTAGGAGGGTCTCTATCTGTTAATAAGGATGGAGAAATAGTAGGTCAACCGAATTTTATTACTGATCAAAGTACCATAGCTTTAGAAGCCCAAGTAAGTGTTCCATTAACTGGCTATGTTAGTGGGTTTACTTTTGAAGATACATCTGATATTAGCCTTCCTTTTGAAATGTTAAAATCATTTAATTTAAAGGTTTTATACAATAATTCATTGCCTGTTGATATAACAGGTTCTATAAAGTTTTTAGATAAAAATGGGAAATTGATTA
>JBILUY010000016.1:0-24093 GCA_044370735.1 Crocinitomicaceae bacterium
TAATGCCAACAATTTTTATACCCCTAACTTATTTAAGTAGTATGAATTCTTACAAAAAATTAAATATTACAAATTCAAAAATTACAATTAATTCTATCTCATTACCATTAATTATCTTGACAATATTATCTATATTGTGTTTTAGAATTTTAGTTTAAAAAAATGAAAACAAATGGACAACCATAGTAGGCATCGTACTCACAGCATGGCATAACAGCACCTATGCGACCACGGGCGAATCAACCAGAACCTGTTAGCCCGCGGACGCATAGCCGCAAAACGTTACTATTAATAAACAGACACTAATGTACAACCTCCCCTACTTCACTGATAACAATACAGAAAACTGGATGAACCTCATCGAAGAGTTTCCATTTGCGGTTTTGACTGGAAGTTTTTCGAATGGCAAACAAGTAGCAACACAAATTCCGTTTATACTGGTTGAAAAAGAGGGTGAAATGTACATTCAAGGTCATATAATGAAACATACAGACCATTACAGAGCATTCACAGAAAATAAACAAGCATTGGTAATTTTTACAGGTCCTGATGCATATGTAAGCGCCTCTTGGTATAAAAATCCTCACCAAGGTTCAACGTGGAATTATATGAGCGTTCATATTTCTGGAGAGGTAGACTTCTTGTCAAAAAATGAACTCAAAGAACTTATGAGTAAAATGACGTTGAAATTTGAAAACCAAAATCAAAACTCTCCTACTGTAGTCGAAAATTTAGATCCCAATTATATTGAAACAATGTTTGATGCCATTGTTGGTATTGAGTTGAAACTAGATCAAGTTCATCCAATTTTTAAATTAAGTCAAAACAAAGACGAAGAAACCTACTATTCTATCATTGAAAAGCTATCCGAATTAGGAGAAAATAGTAAACGCATCGCTTTGGAAATGAAAAAAAGATTTTCAAGTATTTTTTCAAAAAAAGGCTAAAATCAAGCAGATACTTTATACATTTATGTCTTAATGAGTATCACCAAAAAACACTTTCTTTATCTCATTCTTTTATCGATATTGATGAAGGTAGTCTATGTTTTATTTGCCTATTCAATAAAGCAATATACAGGAGATGAGGTGATCGGTTCAAAACTCAATGATGTTTTTGGATTATTTCAACGGAATGACACCTATTGGTATATGGACATCGCTCAAAATGGCTACTCCAAAATCAAAGACCCTATTGAACTAGGATATGTAGGAGAAGACAAGGTCATTCAAAGTTCGTGGGCAATGTTTCCGCTTTATCCTCTAACAATCAAAACAATAGCTAATACACTCTCCCTAAATTTATTACAAAGCGCCTTTATTGTATCGTTGATATTTAGCTGTATATCCTGTGTTTTATTTTATTTACTGGCGAAATCATTATTCAATGTATCTGAAAACAATGCTTTGAAAAGTACAATTGTATTTATTTTATTCCCCTTTCATTACTATTTTTCAATGTATTACACAGAAGCAATGTACTTTTGTTTTCTGGCCATTGGTTTCTTGAGTGTCTTTCACAAAAAATATTGGTTGACTTTGTTAACTATCATTCCTTTAACCTTAATTAGACCAAATGGGATCGTTAGCGTTTTGCCGATTTTTTTATTCTTTATTGAAAAAGAAGGAGGTTATTTCTATTGGTGGAATGTGTTAAAATCCGTTCAATTAAAAAAAATCTTTTCTTGGTTTTGGTTTATTTCAGCACCTTTGACTTTAATCGCTTATTGTTTCTATCAAAAAGAAATGACCAATTTTTATTTTGCATACGTGAAAGCACAAGCAGGATGGAATAAAGATTTTATGTTTCCTCTCTTTGCTCTTTTTAGAAGCGGTGATCTTTCTTCACAATTCAACTCTGTATATACGATTTTGGCACTCCTACTTAGTATCTACATCTACAAAAAAATCCCTTTAAGTCTAAACATCTTGATTTGGTTGAGCCTCTTATTGCCTTTAACTTCAGGTTCCGTTTTAAGTATGCCGCGTTTTATTTCTACTGTATTCCCTATCACGATGTTAATATCACAAAAAATGATAAAATCGAAGTATTTTTATTTAGTTACATTACTTTTACTCGTGCTTCAATTATGGTCATTTTATCCGTGGTTGTATAGTAGTTCATTTAGTTTTTAATTCCACGTAATTTTTCGATCTATGAAAAAAATTGTTTTGGCGTATTTAGTGCTTTTTGCATCGCTTTATTGGACAATGCCTGTTTTCAATTTTGGTTTTGGGGGACTGCCTTTCTACCTTTTTCTATCAATCGTGATTTATTTGATTTTCAGTAATAAAATCGCATTTAAAGTTGAAGGAAATAAAAACCAGAAGATTAGATATAGTGTAAACATACACAAAGGATTTTATTATGCTATTGGATTGATTTTGTTTTATATGACCGTTGTTCCAGTGGTTACCTCTTGGTCTTTGTTTCACAATCAATCGTACCGAAATTTGATTGGGAAAGTGGAAATAGGAAAGAATTTCTCGGATCATATGGAACCCATTTCAATTAAAAACATTCGTGTGGTAGATCAAGAATTAGCAGCAATATTAGGGGATAAAGTATTAGGAGCGCAACCTGCTTTGGGTAGTCAAGTGAATTTAGGAGAATTTACCATTCAAAAAGTGAAAGACGAATTATATTGGGTAGCACCATTAGAACATTCTGGTTTTTTCAAGTGGAATAAAAATAAACAAGGAACTCCTGGATACGTAATGGTAAATGCAACGAACGAAAGAGATGTCAAATTGGTTGAACAAGTCAATGGAAAAAACATCAAAATCAAATACCAACCAAACGCTTATTTTCAAGATTATTTAAAAAGACACATTTATTTCAACGGATATATGACCAACGGTTTTACTGATTTTTCATTTGAGATTGATGACCAAGGAAATCCATATTGGGTAGTAACGAAGTTTACCAAAAAGATTGGTTTTTATGGAGCTGACGCAAGTAGTATTCTTGTTGTAAACGCTACGACAGGAACCATAAAAGAATATGCAAAACATAACATCCCTGATTGGATAGATAGAATTCAACCACAAAAATTTATTGAAGAACAATTAAATGATTGGGGAGAATACATCAATGGTTATTGGAACTTTTCAAATGAAGGAAAACTACAAATCACAGAAGGATTGACATTGGTTTATGGGGAAGATAACAAATCCTATTGGTACACAGGGTTAACTTCTGTAGGAGCTGATGAATCAACCGTTGGATTTATTTTGGTGGATACACGCACTAAAAAAGCAGTGTGGTACAAACAAAGTGGAGCAACTGAAACCGCAGCAATGGGTTCTGCTGAAGGAAAAGTACAAGAAAAAGGATATACCGCAACTATCCCAACACCGTATAACATTAACAACATTCCTACCTACGTAATGACGTTAAAAGACGACGGAGGTTTAGTGAAAATGTATGCAATGGTTTCCATACAAGATTATACCATTGTGGGGGTAGGAAATTCGTTGCAAGAAACGTTAATGGCTTACAAAAATGCATTTAATGCTACTGGAAATAAATTTAGTACGAGTTCAAAATCGAATAAAATAACCGTAAAATCAATCGTAAGTAGAATAAATAGTGATGTAAAAAATGGGAACTCATTCTATTACTTTACCTTACAGGGGAATGAAAACATTTTTATCGGTAGTACTCAAATCTCGAATGATATTCCAATTACACTCATTGGGGACAGTGTTGAAATCGTATACGAAGAAGACACAGAAAAATTAATCGGGGTTTCAAGTTTTAAAAATATTAGTGTATTGAAAAAATGAACAATAAAGTAATAAAATCATCACTTCCAAAAAATTCAATTTTAAATAATAATAAGCAAATCATTGACTTTTGTGACAGTTATGAAAGTAATTTCTTAACAAATGAAAAACCTACAATAAGCACTATTGGGAAAGCATTTTTTACCAGTGCTCCAAGATGGATAGATCAATCGCTGCACCTTAGAAACAAACTAGTTAAAAAATTAGGTTTAAAAATAAATGGCTCGAAAGAAGAAATGCTCAAACAATTGGACACCTTTGATTGTCAAATTGGACAACAGATAGGTTTATTTAAAGTCTTTGATAAAAATGATAATGAAATTATTCTAGGTGAAGATGATAAACATCTTGACTTTAAAATTTCATTATTTTTAGATACGATCGAAAAACAAAAACACAGACTAATTATAAGTACTACAGTTAAATTCAATAATAAATTTGTCAGATTTTATTTCAAAGTAATAAAGCCCTTTCATCGAATCGTAGTTCCCGTAATGCTAAAAGGTATAATTAAAAAATTAAACAAAAATTTAATCCTCTCTCAAGGTATCATTTATGTGCTCTTGAAGACTATTTAATTCAATCATCACCGCATCTGTAATTGCTGTTACACGATGAACGGTATTCGGGTAAATATCCACTTTAGCAGGTTGGTCAAGAATAATTTCACTCCATTCTTTTTGACCAACTTTTTTATATTCAAACTTTAGTTTACCGTGTAGTAAATAAAATTTTTCAGGATTTTTTGTGTCCTCTTTTCCTTCATGATAATGATTACCAAAAACAGTTCCTTCTTTACGAAAAATAGATAATGTTTTACCCGGGCGATCAATTGTAATTTCGGCAGTTGTGCCTCGTTCGTCTTGTCCTATATAATTAAATGTCGTAATTTCAATCATTTTACTCGTGGTGATAAGGTTCGTTATTTAAGATAGTCATCGCTCGATATAATTGCTCGAAGAATATCATTCGTATCATTTGATGGGAAAAAGTCATCGTAGAAAGGGAGATTTTAACAGAAGCTTTGGCATACACTTCATCTGAAAATCCATAGGCTCCACCAATTACAAAAACAATCGCCTTTCCTCCTAAATTAAACTGTTGTTGAATAAATTGAGAAAATGCAACCGAAGAATACGTTTTTCCTCTTTCGTCTAATAAGTAGATTTTATCTCCTCCCGCTTTTGCTAAAATTTCTTTTCCTTCTGCGTCTTTTACCTGCTGAAAAGTTAATTTTTTGGCATTCTTAATATCAGGAATTTCGATGCGATCTACCTGCACATAATGCTTCAAACGACTAATGTATTCTTGTTCTCCGGCAACTAAAAAATCTTTTCCGGTTTTCCCGATGCAAATCAATTTTACTTTCATCGGAACTATTTTTCTATTTCTATTTCAAAATCGGCCGTTAACACAAACCTTCCTTCAAATGATTTCTCTGAACCTGGCATTTCTAACCCTTTAATTTTTGAGGTTTTACCTGAAAGTATTAAATCAACAACTTGTTTGTCAGTCAATTTTTTATTTAACAATCCAAAAGGAATTTTAAATCCACACGTTCCAAAATTAGCACAACCATAAGCCGTTTTCCCTTTTTTGATGGATGCGTTTTTACATTTTGGACAGGTCAATTCTTCCGGATTTTCAACTTTTTTAGGTTTTGGCTCACGTGGTTTACGTTCCACTTTTGGTGCAGCAACTTTATCATTTTCTAACGAAATCACACGACGGGTATTAAAAATCACCTCATCCGTTAATTCCCGAACCATTTGAATAAGTTCCGCTTTAAAAGTGTCTAATTCATATTCCCCCTTCTCAATCAAACGTAATTTACGTTCCCAATCTCCCGTTAATTCAGCACTTTTTAATAATTCATTTTGTATCGTATCAATCAAATCTATACCCGTTTGTGTTGGGACTAAATTTTTCTTTTTACGCTCTACATATTTTCGTTTAAATAAAGTCTCAATGATATTGTGTCGTGTAGACGGTCTTCCAATCCCATTGTCTTTCAATAGGTCACGCATTTCTTCATCTTCCACTTGTTTCCCTGCGGTTTCCATTGCACGCAAAAGTGTTGCTTCCGTGTAATATTTTGGAGGAGATGTTTTACCGTGGTGAATTTTAGGTTCGTGCGGGCCGCTTTCTCCTTCTACGAAAACAGGCATTACTCGTTCTTCCTCTTCTTTTTTCCCGTTCTCGTCTCCGACAGCTTGTTTCGTTTGTTCATTTTGATATACTTCTCTCCAACCCGGTTCTAAAATTTGCTTTCCAGTTGCTTTAAACTCTACCTGCCCTACTTTTCCAAGTACCGTAGTATTGGAAACTTTACATTCAGGATAAAAAACAGAGATAAAACGTTTTGCTATTAAATCGTAAATATGTTCTTCAATAATCGGAAGCGTACCAGGATTAATTCCTGTTGGTATAATTGCGTGGTGATCCGTTACTTTTTTATCATCAAAAACGGCTTTCGATTTCGGAATTGGTTTTTGTAACAAAGGAGCAATTAACCCTTCATAGTTTTTCATTCCTTGTAAAATACCTGGAATTTTAGGGTAAATGTCTTCCGATAAGTAAGTCGTATCAACACGAGGATAAGTCACTAGCTTTTTCTCGTATAAATTTTGAATTCCTTTTAACGTGTCTTCTGCCGTGTAGGCAAATTTCTTATTCGCTTCTACTTGTAAAGCAGTCAAGTCAAACAATCTTGGGTTACCTTCTTTACCTTCTTTTTGTTCAAACGAGGTAACTTCAAACGGATGATTTTGTAAATAACTCAATCCTTTTTCTGCTTTATCCAAAGACTTAAGTCTATCAATCGTAGCCGAAAATTCTACCTCACGGTATAACGTTTTTAATTCCCAATATTCTTCAGAATTAAACGCAACAATTTCTTTATGTCGTGCCACAATCATAGCCAACGTAGGAGTTTGTACTCTTCCGATAGATAATGTAGCTTTCCCTTGTCCAAACTTCTTGGTAAACAAACGAGTTGCGTTCATTCCCAACAACCAATCACCAATCGCACGCGCACTACCTGCAGCGTACAGATTATCGTATTTTTTGGCGTCAACTATTTTCTGAAATCCTTCACGAATGGCTTCTTCTGTCAACGAAGAAATCCACAAACGTTTGATCGGAGCCTTGCATTTTGCTTTTAACAAAACCCATCGTTGGATTAATTCTCCCTCTTGCCCAGCATCCCCGCAGTTTATCACCTCATCGGCTGTTTGAACTAATCTTTCTATAGTATGAAATTGCTTGATCGAAGATTGTTGGTCAATTAACTTAATCCCAAAACTTGAAGGAACCATAGGTAAA
The DNA here is from genome assembly GCA_044370735.1 of Crocinitomicaceae bacterium. GTDB lineage: Bacteria > Bacteroidota > Bacteroidia > Flavobacteriales_D > Crocinitomicaceae > CANHVK01. Next base: position 7,113 of record JBILUY010000016.1, read on the forward strand.
TCTTCCAAGCGCCAATATTTCCATTTTTCGGTATAGTCTTGTGGTTCTTTTAGAGTACACAAATGACCAAATGTCCACGTAACTTGATAACCATTCCCCTCCATATAGCCATCTTTCGCTTGGTTTGCACCAATCACCTTGGCAATATCTCTCGCAACACTTGGTTTTTCAGCTATACAGACTATCATTCAATTCGAAAAATTAGAAGAACAAAGATAGGGAAATCTCATCCTTATGAAAGTGGTTGTTAATAAGTCATTCGTAGTCTTAAAAAATTAACTAATTCAAATTATCGTACATTTGTAGCACTTTTAACATTTCTATGAAAAATCCATCTATTCGACTTTTTATTACTGTTTATAAAAACACGGTATTTTTAAAAAAGGTATTAGATTCAGTAGCTATTCAGTCGTATAAAAACTTTAAAGTTTCTGTGTTAGAAGATGGTAATTCAGAAGAAATGAAACATTTTATAGCTTCTTGTAAGTATTCTTTTGAATTAGAACATTTCACTCAAGAAGACATCGGTTTTAGAAAAAATCGCATTTTAAATACAGGAATTCGAAATGCAAATGAAGATTTGTATGTTTTTATTGATGGAGATTGTGTCTTACATCCTACCTATTTAAAAACGTATGCAAAACACTTTCAAGAAGATGTAGTTTTATTTGCAAAACGGACTAACTTGGATGAAAAAACGTCAAAAAAAATGCTTGATTCTGATCTGATTGTTCCTTCAAAACTAGAAATGATTTTAAATAAAAGTACCCGCGTGGAAGATAGTTTCAGAATTCCATTCAAACCCGTTTTAAGTTCAAAAAAACCGAAATTATTAGGATGCAATATGGCCATTCCTAAAAAAATAATGTGGGCAATAAATGGTTTTGATGAAGATTATGAAATCACAGGTTATGGAGAAGATTCTGATATTGAATGGAGAATTTTAAAAGCTGGATTTGTTTGTAAAAACCTAAAATACCACAGTGTACAATATCATTTATATCACGAAAGACACGATCGTGAAGAACAAACAGCTATAAGTAGAGCTATCTATAACAAGAAGAAAGAAGAAGGGATTTTCTTCTGTAAAAATGGATTGATTAAATCTTAGTATATTTAAAAACCTCAAAGCTCTGAGGATTTTTTTCATCAGCTTCATATTTCAAAACCGACTCTTTCTTCCAACGAGTTTGATCAAAAATCGGGAAAAAAGTATCTGGTTCAAAAGCATGATTAATTTCGGTAATGAACATTTCCTCTAATTTCGGATGATTAATTGCTTCGTTATAAATCTGCCCACCTCCAATGATAAAAACAGTACGTTCTGTTTCTTCTGCAAAATGTGTTAAACAAGCATCTATTGATGTAAACACCTTACAATCACCTGCATCAAAATCTTGATTACGGCTTAAAATCACATTTTCTCTATGAGGAAGAGGTCTGTATTTCAAGGGAATAGAATCGTAATTTCTTCTCCCCATTACCACTATATGACCTTTCGTAGTTTCTGTAAAAAAACGCATTTCAGCAGGCAAATGCCACATCAAATCATTGTCTTTACCGATCCCTCGGTTTTTGTCCATCGCTACGATAAGTGATAATTTCATACAAATAGGTTTAAAGTGGAAAGTAGTGAGTATAAAGAAAAAAAGTGGAAAGTGGAAATTTAAAACTTTTAGCTTTTCACTTTCAACTTTTAACTGATTTAAACAGCTACGTCTCCTTTAATATGTGGATGTGGATCGTAATTTAACAATTCAAAATCTTCCAATTTAAAAGCAAAGATATCTTTTACTTCGGGATTAATTTTCATTGTAGGTAAGGGTCTAAAATCACGTGTTAGTTGTAATTTAACTTGATCCAAGTGATTATTATATAAATGCACATCTCCAAATGTATGCACAAAATCTCCTAATTTTAAATCACACACTTGTGCAACCATCATCGTTAAAAGTGCATATGACGCAATGTTAAATGGCACCCCTAAGAAAGTATCTGCACTACGTTGGTAAAGTTGACAACTTAATTTCCCTTCAGAAACATAAAATTGAAACAAAGAATGACAAGGAGGTAAAGCCATATTATCAACATCGGCCACATTCCAAGCAGAAACAATCAAACGTCTTGAATCTGGATTCTTTTTAATTTGGTCAATGATGTTTTTAATTTGGTCAATTGTACCACCATTTCCATCAGGCCAACATCTCCATTGACGACCATAAACAGGCCCTAATTCTCCGTCTTCGTCTGCCCATTCATCCCAGATTGAAACATTATTATCCTTTAGATATTTAATATTTGTTTCACCACGTAAGAACCACAACAACTCAACAATAATAGAGCGTAAATGCAATTTTTTAGTGGTCAACAAAGGAAATCCTTCGTTTAAATCAAAACGCATTTGATACCCAAAAGTTGAGATTGTACCTGTTCCAGTTCTATCCCCTTTTTGAGTTCCATTTTCTAAAATATGATTGAGTAAATCGTGATATTGTTTCATGAGATAATCTTTATTTTATGATTCAGATCGTTTGTTAATTTCGTCACGGATTTTTGAAGCTAATTCATAATCTTCATTCTCGATAGCTTCATTCAAATGCTCCTCTAACTGGCTCATATCCATTGATGCCATTCCTGATTTTTGAGGCTCAGGTGCTTCCCCCTCTGGAGTGTCAGCAGTTAATTCATTGTTCTCATCTAACAAGATTCCAGCACTTGCTAAAATATTTTCATAGGTGTATATTGGGCACTTAAATCGAACCGCTAAAGCAATTGCATCCGAAGTTCGCGCATCAATCTCACTGAACTTACCATCTTTAGCACAAATTAATTTAGCAAAAAAGACACCTTCCACTAAATTATAGATAATTACTTCTTCTACATCTACTTGAAACGATTGAGCAAAACTTTTGAATAAGTCGTGAGTTAATGGTCTTGTTGGAGTCATTTTCTCTAATTCAATAGCAATTGCTTGTGCTTCATATCCACCAATTATTATTGGCAAACTTCTTTTACCACCTGTTTCAGCCAAAACTAGAGCGTATGCACCAGATTGCGTTTGACTGTAAGATAGACCAACAATATCAAGTTTAATTTTAACCATAAAAAACTTTAAAAAAAGTGAGGGTTTCCCCTCACTATCGTATTCTTATAGGAACTATTAGTTCGCGTTTTTGAATTTTTTAACTGCTTCAGTTAATTTAGGTAACACATCAAAAGCGTCACCTACAATTCCATAATCTGCAGCTTTAAAGAAAGGTGCTTCTGGATCAGAATTAATAACAACAATTACTTTAGATCCGTTTACTCCAGCTAAATGTTGAATTGCACCAGAAATACCAGCAGCAATATACAAGTTAGGACGAATAGCGACACCTGTTTGTCCAACGTGCTCATGATGAGGTCTCCAACCGATATCAGCAACTGGTCTTGAACAAGCTGTAGCAGCACCCAAAGCGTTTGCTAAATCTTCAACAATTCCCCAATTTTCAGGTCCTTTTAATCCACGACCAGCAGAAACTACTAATTCAGCTTCTGGTAACGGAATGCTACCTTCTGGTTTTTTTGTACTTACCACTTTAATAGCTGAAGTACCTGCATTTCCATTGAAAGACTCAATCGTTGCAGATCCACCAACGTTTTCAGGTTGTAATGAATTCGGTAATAAAGAAATAATTTTAACAGCTGTTTTTACAGCAACTGTTGCAAATGCTTTTCCAGAAAAAACGTTCACTTTACAAGTAAATCCATTTGCTGTTTCAGGCAAAGCAATAGCACCAGAAATTAATCCCGCTTTCAATCTAACAGATAATCTTGGAGCAACAGCTTTTGCAACTAAATCGTGTGAAAATACTACCACTTCTGCACCTGTAGCTTCTACAGCAGATGCAATTAACCTAGTAATTTGTTGTTCGTCAGCATTTGTTAATGAAGAATCAACCAACACTTTAGAAGCACCATAAACACCTAATTGTTCAGCACCGTCTGCACTTCCAAAGGTTACAGCAATAACTTCTCCACCTAACTTTTTTGCATATGTAATCGCTTCAAATGATGCTTTCGCAGCGAAATGATTACTATTTATATATACTAATGTTTTCATATCAATTCCAATAGATTAGATAACTTTTGCTTCATTGTGTAACAATTCAACAAGTGACTCCATATTTGACGGATCAATCATTGTACACGCTTTTTTCGCATCTGGTAATGAATACCCTTCAAACTGTGTAAATACATCAATAGCTTCTGGAGCAATTACCTCTAGAGGTTTTGTTCTCGCCGCCATAATCCCTCTCATATTTGGAATTCGTTGTTCCGCCATTCCTTTAGCACAACTAACTACTACTGGAGTATTTACTTCTACTACTTGTAATCCACCCACAATTTCTTGCTCAAGTGTTACAACATTCCCTGCAACATCTAATTTCGAAGCCAAAGAAACGAAAGGTAACTCTAAGTGCTCAGCAATCATACCTGCAACTTGAGAACCATTGTAATTAATAGTCTCTTTACCTGTCAACACTAAATCAAAGGCATTTTTCTTAGCATAAGCCGCAATCTGAGCTGCTACAAAGTATGCATCAGTAGGTTCTGCATCAATACGCACAGCATTGTCAGCACCAATTGCTAACGCTTTACGTATGATCGCTTCATCTCCTGCATTTCCAACAGTTATGATTGTTACATTTCCTCCGATCGTTTCTTTAAGTTCCAATGCTCTTACTAAAGCATACCACTCATCATACGGATTTACAATGTATTGAACTCCATTTTCATCAAATTTCGTGTTTCCTTCTGCAAACGCAATTTTAGATGTAGTGTCTGGAGATTTACTGATACAAACTAATATATTCATAATAGAAAATTATTCATAAACTATGCAAAATTAACAAGAAAAGTCGAGGCTACGTTTAGAAAATGGATTAAAATTTATCAGTTTTTGACACATTATGAACAATGAGAAAAAAACAACAAAAAGTACTCGGGATTTATCGTTTTTTACGATGAATATTGTTAATTTTGCAGGCTGAAATTTAAGGTCCAAACTTTGATTTCTAACATATTTAGATTTAACGATTTAACATCATATTATGAAGACTGTACAGTTTAGAGAAGCACTTCGCGAAGCAATGACTGAAGAAATGCGTGCTGATTCATCCGTATTTTTATTAGGTGAAGAAGTTGCTGAGTACAATGGTGCTTATAAAGTATCACAAGGAATGCTTGACGAATTTGGTCCAAAAAGAGTAATTGACACTCCTATTGCTGAATTAGGTTTTGCTGGTATTGCTGTAGGTGCTTCTATGAAAGGTTTAAGACCTATCGTTGAATTTATGACTTGGAACTTTGCGATTTTAGCTGCTGACCAAATCATCAACTCTGCTGCAAAAATGCTTCAGATGTCAGGAGGTCAATACAATTGTCCTATCGTTTTTAGAGGTGGTAACGGTACTGCAGGTCAGTTAGCTGCTACTCACTCTCAAAGTTTCGAAGCTTTTTACGCACACGTTCCAGGATTGAAAGTGATTACACCTTCTACTCCATATGACGCAAAAGGATTATTAAAAGCTGCAATTAGAGATAATGACCCTGTTGTTTTCCTTGAGTCAGAGAAAATGTATGGAGACAAAGGAGAAATTCCTGAAGGAGAATACATCATCCCAATTGGTGTTGCTGACATCAAAAGAAAAGGAACGGATGTTACTATTGTTTCATTTGGTAAAATCATCAAAGTTGCTCACGAAGCTGCAGAAGCGTTAGCAAAAGAAGGCATCTCTTGTGAAATCATCGACTTAAGAACAGTTAGACCGATTGACTATGCTTGTGTTGTTGAGTCTGTTAAGAAAACAAATCGTTGCGTTGTGGTAGAAGAATCTTGGCCTTTAGCTTCTATTTCTTCTGAAATTGCCTATCATTTACAACGTTATGCATTTGACTATTTAGATGCACCTGTAATGCGTGTAACTCAAACTGATACTCCATTTGCTTTTTCACCTACCTTAATTGATGAAGCTTTACCAAATGCCGGAAGAGTAATCAATGCAGTAAAAGCAACTTTATATAGAAATTAATTTTCTCAATAAATATCAAAAAAAAGAGGTTCAATGAACCTCTTTTTTTATGCCATAAAAAAAGCGAGAGTAATTCTCGCTTTTCTATCTTATTATATTTATTATGCTTCTGTCGTTTCAATCACCGCAGAAGAAGTAGGGAAAGCTCTATCCACTTTTTTAAACAAACCTTGCAATACTTTACCTGGACCAACTTCAGTAACTGAAGTACATCCATCAGCAATCATCTGTTGCATTGTTTGTGTCCAACGTACTGGAGCCGTTAATTGCTCTATTAAATTTTTCTTAATTTCAGAAGGATCTGAAATAGCTGAAGCAGTAACATTTTGGTAAACTGGACAAATTGGAGTTTTGAACTCTGTAGCTTCAATCGCTTGAGCCAATTCTTCTCTAGCCGACTCCATTAATGGCGAATGGAATGCTCCACCTACCTGTAAAATCACAGCCATTTTAGCACCAACATCTTTTAATTTAGCACAAGCAGTTTCTACCGCCGTTACTTCTCCAGAAATCACTAATTGTCCTGGGCAATTGTAATTTGCAGCCACTACTACTCCTTCAATCTCTGCACAAATATCTTCAATCACTTTATCTTCTAAACCGATAATTGCAGCCATTGTTGACGGTGTTGCTTCACACGCTTTTTGCATTGCTAAAGCACGTTTATAAACCAAACTTAAACCATCTTCAAAACTTAATGTTTTGTTTGCTACTAAAGCTGAAATTTCACCTAATGAATGACCTGCTACCATATCAGGCTGAAAAGAATCTCCTAAACAAGCAGCTAATATTGTAGAATGCAAAAAGATTGCAGGCTGTGTTATTTTCGTTTGTTTTAACTCTTCATCTGTTCCATAAAACATTGTTTTATGAATTTCAAAACCTAAAATTTCGTCTGCTTTTAAAAACATTTCTTTAGCTAGAGGATTTGTATCAAACAAATCTTTCCCCATACCAGAAAATTGAGCTCCTTGACCAGGAAAAACGTATGCTTTCATTGAATATTGTTTTGTTTGTTCTACAAATATACGGAGTAAATCTAAATCTAACTTTATGCAACAAAAAAAGGGGAGAACGAATTCTCCCCTTTCCTACTTTTAAAAGTATTTAATTATTTAGCAACTTGTAATTTAACGATAGAAGTTTCACCGTTATTTACAATTTTAGCAACATAAACACCTGTTTCTACATTAGAAATGTCAAAAGTATGAGTAATTGATGTGTGGTTTTTGTTTGAATAGTTATAAACAACTTTACCAGCCATATCAGTAACAACTACTTCCATAGTACCTTGAGCAGCAACAATGTTAAATTTACCTGTAGAAGGGTTTGGAGTAACTCTAATTGAATTAGCAGCTAACTCATTCACACCACTTTTATCTGTAGCTTCAGAAATTCTTAAAGAAATTGTTGTTGTTGCATCTAAACCAAAACCAGAGCTATAATATTTACCATCTACATAAACTGGAGATAACATTCTATTATTGTAGTAAATAGTCCACTTATTATTAAAGCTTCTATCAAATCCAAATCCTAAAATTGTATCATTAGTTGTAGCACATACTAAATATCTTGCATCATCTTGTAATTCAACTGCGTTATCCGGTAAGTTAAAGTTACCATAGTGACTTTTGTATTTTTTATCAAAAGTATACTCACCTGTATATAAAGAAATCAAATCATCTGTTTTAATACCGAAGTTTGCATCAAAAATATTTTCAATTGAAGGACTCCATTGGTAAACTTCGATACCGAATTTTTTACCTAATAAATAATTACTAGAAGTATTTGGATCAAAAGAATATCCTAGGAAATCTACTCCTGAAATTTGTAATCCTTTAGCGTGGTCATTTTCAAAAACTGTACAAGCTTTGAAAGCTTCCGTAATTGGACCTGCATATAATGCAGTTGACCAATATGGTTGATCCACATAATCAATTGTATCACCAACATTAGATTTAATCGCAGTGTAAGAAGTTAAATACCCAACAGCATTAATTGAATCTGTAATAGCAAATGGAGTTGAAACCGTATTATCAGCATTATACTGATCTAACAATACTGTATCTAAAGCAGTTTTTTGTTTTAACGTAATTAATGAATATTTAATATCATAAGTACCTGTAGTTAAATCCGCTTTATTTGTAAAAGGATTTTGGAATGTAAAATATAAAGTATCTCTTTTATCAACACCAGCAGCTTCCATAGAGTCAACAAAGATCGTATCAGCAAATAAGCTATTTCCTCCTCTTTGTCTTACATCTACAACACCTAAAATGTTGTATATGTTTTGAGCTCCTTTGTTGTAAACTACCATACCTAAAGTATCGTGAACCATTCCTGCTTTAGTTAAACTTAACGGACGTGTTCTATACATAGGACCAACTACAACCGGCTCGATTGCTAAATCATAATCTAAAACTCTTTTCTTACCGATATTACCGATAACTGTAGAACCTAATTTTAACTCAGCAACGATAGCATCTCTATCATTTTTTGAAACCATTACCGCTGGAATTGTAACTTTCAATCCTGTAGCATTTGTTCCATTTTCACCAGCTAAAGCACCAGAAAAATCGAATACTTCATCAGCCTTAACAGTGTTATCTTGCTGAATTCCATGATTTAAAATAATTACACCAATAGCACCAGCGTTTTGCGCATTTAATGCTTTTTGAGCGTAACCAATACCTCCTCCTCTGTAAATCACAGCAATTTTACCTGTGAAATCTTCAGATAAAGCAGTTCCAGCAACTGAGTCTTTTGAATTTACTAACTTCAATTCCCCTCTTACTGATTTTTTAGAAATGTCACCATTTCCCCATAAAGCAACACCAAAGTATGCTCTAGATCTTAATGAATCACCAACACCAATCGTGTAGAATTTCTTCAAATTAGCTGGAGTTTCAATTTCGAATACTGCTTGTGCTTTAGCTACTACTGAAGCAAAAACAGTTAATACAAGTAATAATACTCTCATAGATAAATTAATTTTTAGTTAACAATACAAATTTACTCAAAAAATGTTAAAATGCAATTAATTTTAACTTATCCTATAAGTTTAATAGGATTTTATTTTTTGATAAATTTATCTAAAGACGTTTACACTAAATCATTGGTTGCTCAATAATGTAATTTTTAAACATTAACTAAAATAACATCTTGTAAAACAGTCGTGTAAGAAGGCGATTTTTTTTCTTGTTTCATTTTCCAAACCCGACGTTGATCTTGAGATGCCACCTTGATTTTTTGTTGACCAAATTTTGAATTTAAGCCATCTAAGACCTGCATCAACGAATGGTGTTTAGGATCACTATTATCAAACAATGTTAACTGAACTTTATCTTCAGGTATAAAATCCATAATCACCACTCCTGCTTTTTTGTAACGAAATCCTTCACGAAAAATCGACTTAAGCGCCTCTGTTACAAAATGAACTAACTCAAGCGTAGAGTTTGTTGGATATGGTAATTTTACCACGGTTGCTCCACGGTATTGTTCCAAGTCTTGCCTATGTGAATTGGTTCTTAAAAACAAATAAAAGGAAGTACAACACGATTTTTGACGACGTAATTTTTCAGCACACATCACCATAAAAGTCACTACTCGCTCCCTCACCTCTTCAAAATCGGAAAGATATCTTTCAAACGACCTAGATGTAGTAATGGATTTTTTAGGATTTATCTCCTCCATCTGAATTGTTGGTATTCCAAGTAAATCATGTTTTAAACGCAATCCAACCACCGACATATTTCTACGCACCCACGCATCAGACAATTGCGTAAAATCAAAAGCGGTTTTCACTCCTACGTGCCAAAGCCTTTTCGCATGTTGCCTTCCAATCCCCCAAACGTCCTCTACCTTCAACCACTTCAATGCTTTTAACCTACTTTCTTCTGAATGAATGATATGACAATTATTCGTTTGTACCGGGTATTTTTTCGCAATACGATTCGCTACTTTCGCCAAGGCTTTGGATGGAGCAAATCCAACACTGATAGGAATACCTGTCCATTGACGTACTTGTTTAACCATCTTTTCTCCGAGCGTTTTTAAATCCAAATGTTCACACCCTTCAAACAATAAAAACGCTTCGTCAATACTATAAATTTCCATTTCTGGTGCATACATCTGCAACACACTTATAACCCGATGGCTCATATCTCCATACAAGGCAAAATTGGCTGAAAAAACCTCTACGTGATGTTCACGAAACATTTGTTCGTACTGAAAAGCAACAGCTCCCATTGGAATTCCAATCTCTTTCGCTTCGTTACTCCGAGCAATCACAGCGCCATCATTATTTGACAAAACAACGATAGGCTTACCAATTAACTCCGGTCTAAAAACCCGCTCGCAAGACGCATAAAAATTATTACAATCCACCAAAGCATACATACTTATACTTTTTTTATGACGTGTGAAACAATTCCCCAAACCAGGAAATCATTCTCAGCAGTCACTTTAATCGGTTTGTATTTCTCATTCGCGGGCAACAACCAGCAACAATCCGTTTCTTTTTGGATGCGTTTGATCGTAAATTCTCCATCAATAAAACAGACGGCAATTTTGTTATTTGCAGGAGGTAAACTTCGGTCTATCACTAATAAATCACCATCTGAAATCCCGGCATCTAACATTGAAGAACCTTGTACCCGACCAAAAAAAGTTGCAGAAGGATGTTTAATCATCAATTGATTTAAGTCAATCGAAACATCCATAAAATCCATTGCCGGAGAAGGAAATCCTGCACTGATACCAGAAGATAATACAGGAACAAAAAGCTCTTCTCCAATTTCAGGACGAAAAAGTGTAATCCGATTCATATCAAACAAATGATGCTTCTCCATATCAATATATACGCTATATCAGCAAAAATAAAACAAAATAAATTATATTTTAATCAAAAATATGATTAAATTTAAATCAAAAGCATTAAGGACTAAAAATCAAATTATCACGTTATAGATTAAATTTCATTTTTTGAATGCATATTACTACTCGTTTAAAAAATGTTTATCTTAGACATCTTTGAAAAAATCAATTCTATGAAATATCTACCATCGATTTTATTGCTTTTATTTATAATCGCTTCAACAAGCATTACTTTTTCTCAAACAAAAGAAAAAGACAAAAAAGAAAGTAAAAACCCAAAAGAAGAAACTAAAAAAACGAAATCATTTCGTGAAATAATTACCAAAGAAGCTAAAACCAACAAAGGGTTATTCACCGTTCATCAAATAGGAGCAAAATGGTATTTTGAAATCGCTGATTCTATTTTCAACCGTGAAATAATGAGTGTCACACGTTATGGTAAAACTGTTGCCGGGTGTGGAAAATATGGCGGTGAAGAAATCAACAGTCAAGTGATTAAATGGGAAAAAGGACTAAATAATAATGTACTCCTAAAAAGCATCACTTATATCACCTATACTGCAGACAGCACAAAACCTATTTCCGTGGCAGTAAAAAATAGTAATGCAGACCCGATCATTGGCGTATTCGAAATCCAAGCAACACGAAAAGACACCTCTGTTTTAATCGATGTAACAGACTTTTTTAATAGCGACAATCCTACCTTTGGTATCGACGCTGGATCTAAAGAACAGTATAAAATCGGAGGATTTCAACGAGACAAGTCATACATTCAAACGATCCACTCCTACCCTATCAACACGGAACTTAAAACAGTAAAAACATACGACGCGTCAACAGCAACAGGATTCGGAAAAGGATCAAACATCCCTGCCGGAAGAAATTCAGGTTTTGTCACTTTTGAACTTAACACCTCATTTATAGCCTTACCAAAAGTACCTATGCGTAAACGATTACACGACGAACGCGTTGGGTATTTTATAAATTCACTAACCGAATATGGTGAAAATTCACAACAAGTATATGAAAAAGCATTTGTTACACGTTGGAGATTAGAGCCTAAAAATGAAGAAGATGCTAAAAAACAAGCGAAAGGGGAATTAATCGAACCTAAAAAACCAATTGTATATTACATTGACCCTGCTACCCCTGAAAAATGGAGAAAATACATCAAGGCTGGTGTAGAAGATTGGACAAAAGCTTTTGAACAAGCAGGATGGAAAAATGCGATACGTGGAGAATATTGGCCAGAAAACGACTCTACGATGAGTTTAGAAGATGCACGATTCTCGGTAATTCGCTATTTTGCTTCAGACATCGAAAATGCTTATGGACCAAACGTAAATGACCCACGTACTGGAGAAATATTAGAAAGTCACATTGGATGGTATCATAATATTATGCGCCTATTACACGACTGGTATTTTATTCAAGCTGGTCCAAACGATGAAAAAGCAAGAAAAAGAACATTTGATGACGAGTTAATGGGAGAACTCATTCGCTTTGTTGCTGCACACGAAGTGGGACACACATTAGGGCTACGTCATAACATGGGAGCAAGTTCTGCAACCCCTGTTGAAAAATTGAGAGATAGTCTTTGGTGTAAAGAGCACGGACACACCTCTTCGATCATGGACTACGCACGCTTTAATTATGTAGCACAACCAGAAGACAAAGTAAAAGATTTATTCCCAAGAGTAAATGATTATGATCGTTGGGCAATCGAATGGGGATATCGTTATTTTAACGAAACTAAAAATGAAGAGGAAGAAAAAGACAAATTAAACACCATCGTGAAAGAACACTTAAAAAATCCAAGATTAAATTTTGGAGCAGAAAACAATCCGCACGACCCACGTTTCCAACGAGAGGATTTAAGTGACAATGCCATGAAAGCTTCTGAATATGGTATCAAAAACTTAAAGCGCATCGTTCCAAACCTAATTGATTGGACGAAAGAAGAAGGAGAAAGCTATGACGAACTTAATCAAATGTATAATCAAGTAGTACAACAATACAATTTATATATAGGTCATGTGAGTAAAAATATTGGTGGTGTTTACGGAACGTTCAAAACATACGACATGGACGGAAATGTATATACAGCCGTACCAAAAAACACACAAATGAATGCCCTATACTTTTTAGACGCTCAGGTATTTCAAACACCTTCTTGGTTGCTTGATCAAACTATTTTAGCCAAAATTAAACCTGAATCAGGTGTAGAACGCATCAAAAACATCCAAAACAATACCTTAACAAACATCTTAGCTGGCGACAAACTTATTCGCATTCAAGAAACAAGCGCGTTATCAAAAGACAATTTTAGTCTCTATGATTTATTCGGTTATTTATCCAACTCTATCCTTGCAGATGCGAAACAAGGAAAAACCATTGACATTTATCGAAGAAACTTACAACGTAACTACATTAAAATATTAGGCGACTTACTACAAGAAAACAACATGACTTATGTAGGGAATAATCCTCCAGGAGCAAATTACACATTAGACTTTAAAGTGGTAAACCTATACCTAACCGATGTACCCGGAATTGTGAGACAACAATTATTAACGATCCAAAAAGAATTAACACAAGCGCTAACCCTAACTACAGATGCAAAAACTAAAATTCACTTAAACGAATTAATCAGTAGATGTAAAGAATTGTTAGAACCAACGAAATAGTGTAACTAACATTTTACCTTTTATAACTTTTGCCCCTGTCATTCGGCAGGGGCTTTTTTTGGCCTAAATTTGTTAAGGGAAGGCTCATTTCCATTACATCCATCTATTTCTAATTTTACTTTAGGTAAACATCCTTTTTAAATTGATTTTAAAATCATAAAGTATATTTATTTAAAGTAATTTAATCAAATAAAAACAAATAACTGATTAACAGTTATTTATACTTTAAAATATATTTTTAGAACAATATCAAAACCTAATTAAAATAGACAGCATTTTTGGTATTAAATTGCTTAAATGTGTATTTAGGATTTATTGAAGAATAGATTATATGCATAATTTCTGGGAAGGTATAATTTATTTCTTCCATGCAATCTTCTAGCAATTGATTAAACAATTGATTGGATAAATCGGCATCAAAATGTTCATAATCTAGATTTGTTTTGAAAATAATTTTACCTGTTTCAAAGGATAAAATATAAACACCCAAACTTAAATACTCGTTTTTTCTAGAAAAAAATTCAGCCATTTCGATTCTTTTTTCTTTCGGAACAATCGTTGGTAATTCAAACACAATTCTGAAATACTCTGATTCCTTCATGGTATTTACATTAATCAAAACACGCGTTTGTTTTAAATCATGATAAATTAAATACGTAGTCATTTCATCCGTCTCAACAAAATGTCCCATCATTTTTTGCTCTTCACGAAGTTCTTCATAAAAAGACCTAACAATTTCATCAATATATGACATAGCTATAAGTTGTTTTAAATAAATTTAAACAAACATAAAACTTCGACAAACAAATAAAAACAGACAACCAGTTTATTTTCAGACAATAGAAACTATTGTTTAAAACGTAAAAAATTTACGAAGTGAGGTATTTATCTTTAACGATTTTGTTTTTAACGAATGTCAGTATAAATAATAAAACGAACTATCAAAAACGGTTGACTAACCGTTGACTAAGACAAATAAAAAACCCTCACAATCAAAAGATTATGAGGGTCACACGTACTCGTAACGAACATATTTTCGAACCAATTCGCAGAAGACTTAAAAAGACTTCATGATTGTTACAACCTAATTAATCAAACAATTTATTGAAAATAATAGGTGCAATTTACATTGTGCCTATTCTTCTATTTACATATTCAAAAATTAGAAGTAGAATTACTCAAATCAAGAATAATTCAAGATTTTTTGCACTTTACAAAGTTGGTGCATATTTATTATTAAATAAAGGATTGTTCACGTGTACGTGTCTTGTCCTCACTATATAAAAGTAAATACTAAAATGAAAATAATTAATGAGATAAATAAAACTAGAATTAAAATCTACTATAACTTGAATGAGTTGACAGAAATAACTGGACTAAAAACAAGAGCACTAAAATACAGAATGTTAGAGGTTAAAGAAAAATATGTTGAAGTACCTCATCTATTAAGAAAAGAAGGAAAGTGCTGGAAAATTCATTACACTATCGTTAATGAGTTTTTTCCAAAATACACACCTAACACCAAAACAATCTATAATGAAAACTGGACTTCTACTAGTACCTGGAATCCGAAATATAATTATTCTAATGATTATCATGTACAACTTGTAAATGAAGTAAAAACACTATTACCAGAGCATAAAATTGCTTTCACAATTGAGAAGGATAAAAGAGGTATTCACCATGTTCATTTGATGAGTACAGCAAAAACAAAGGACTTAACAAATGCTGTAGAAATAGTATTAGGACAATATATAGACCTAAAAAAAGAATGTGTAATACAGACTACAAACATTCACAATAAATATTCACTATTTGAGTATCTAAAAAAAGCATCACATGGTGGTGCAATATTATAACAATTCCTAAAAATTAAAGAAATATGGAAAAAATTAAATTTGTGCTAACGCCACACATGAAAGCGTTATTGATTAATTACTGCATAATTAACTATGAAGAAAATGCTATTATTGATGATGAACACCTAGAAATGGAATACCATTACCTTCATCGTAATAAAGAACTTCATCTGCTTTTTGATGCAGAACAATTAAATCATTATTTAAACGATGGCGACCAGTATTGCGGATAAAATTAGGGTGAAACAGTTACAAGTTAGTACGGAGCAAGACCCACAGAAGAAACAGTTGTTGCAGAAACAACTTACAAAACTACGTTTGAAACAAGAACTTGAAAAGCTTAAATAATGTTACCCGCCTTATGATTAGTGTTTTGAAGCATGGGGTTTTTACACCATGAGATGGTGTTAGAATTTTTTAGGTCTTCTGGCTATGAATAACAGAAAGGTGCAATTTAAAGTGTTCCTAAAAGGAAGATAATGCTCCAGTAAACGTTCTGTAATGTTTTCAGATAATCTTCGAGTTTAATAGTGTTTTATTGGTTTTGCTTTAATGTGTTCAATCGTTAAATGATAATTCCAGCGGATCATATCCGCTGGAATTGTTATTTAACCATGATTTGTTTTACTTTTTGAATAGTTCCGCTTGCTTTACCAGTTAATTTCATGGTATTACGAACTGATTGACCTTGACGAAGAAATTTAACTATGTCAGCGTGTTCTTTTAATAGTTGGGTGTTGTCTTTTAACGAACCTTCTTTTCTGCCGAGTTTACCACCATTACGAATGTATTTAGCACGACCCGAATTTAACCTTTCTTGAATTAAAGACAATTCCATTGATGCGAAAGTCGAAGCGATAGACAACATTGTCTGAACCATGGCATTTTTCTCACCAGTTGGTAACAAGGTGTGTAATTTAAAATTGTCGATGATGATATTAATACCATGTTCATTCGCTTTCTCTAAAAACAAAGCAAATGATGAAATCTTACGTGAGATACGAGAAATTTCGATTGCAATGATATGCTTAACGCCATGGTTAATGGCATAATCTAAAATTTCTGCATTTACCTCATCGTTTTTAGTACCAGACTTATAATAAGTAAACTCTTTTACGATTTCGTATTGGTGACCATACGATGAGGTTAATTGTTCTGATTGCGTGTTACATCTTGTTTTGTTTCGTTAGTTGAACAACGTGAAATGATAATTGCTTTTTCCATAACACCAAATGTACCAGGGATTTACATAGTATCAAAATAAATCAAAGAATATTTTTGATACATTTTTAGTGTATCAATTTTATGTGTTATAGATTTATTTTGATACAGTTTAATATTTGATACATTTTTAAAAATCTTTACCACATTTACATTCTTCTATATATTCTGGAATATAGAAATTCATAAACTTTGTGACGGCTTGAAATGTATCATCATATTTGAAATTCAAAAGTCGTTTAATTAAACTTTCTTGATTACTAAA